>CAUYYU010000041.1:0-11212 GCA_963577415.1 Chloroflexota bacterium | reverse complement strand
ACCCCTCGCCAACCTCATCGGCGGCGAATGGGTTCCGTCTAAAGCGACCGAGTCCATGCTGGTCACCAACCCCGCCACCGGCGAATTGATCGCCACCGTACCGCTTTCCACCCCGGCCGAAACCGACGCCGCCATCGCCGCCGCCCACGAGGCCTTCCTCGAATGGCGCAAGGTCCCGGCCGTCAACCGCGCCCGCCATCTCTTCCGCCTGCACCGCCTCATCGAAGAGAACTTCGAGGAGCTCTCCCGCATCTGCACCATCGAGAACGGCAAGACCCTCGCCGAATCTCGCGGCGAGGTCATCCGCACCCTCGAAAACGTCGAAGTCGCCGCCGGCATTCCCTCCTTGCAGATGGGCGACTTCTCCGCCGACATCGCCGCCGGCTTCGACGAGACCATGATCCGCGAGCCCCTCGGCGTCTTCGCCCAGATTGCTCCCTTCAACTTCCCCAGCATGGTCCCCTGGTGGTTCGCTCCCTACGCCATCGCCACCGGCAACACTTACCTGATCAAGCCCTCCCCCCAGACCCCGCTCAGCCAGACGGAACTCGCCCGCCTCGCCCTCGAGGCCGGCCTCCCGCCCGGCGTACTCACCATCCTCCATGGCGCCGGTGACGTCGGCGAAGCCCTCGGCAAGCACCCCAACGTCAAAGGCGTCTCCTTCGTCGGCTCCACCCCCGTCGCCCGCCGGGTCTACGAAACCGCCACCGCCGCCGGCAAGCGTGCCCAGTGCCAGGGCGGAGCCAAAAACTTCCTCGTCGTCCTACCCGACGCCGTCATGGACGCCGCCGTCTCCAACATGATGGGCTCCATCTTCGGCTGCGCCGGCGAACGCTGCCTGGCCGGCTCCAACATCATCGCCGTCGGCGGCGCTTACGAAGAGCTGAAAACCCTCCTGGTGAAAACGACGAAAGCCATCAAACTCGGCAACGGCCTCGACCTCGACACCAGCATGGGACCCGTGATCTCAAAAGCCGCCCAGGAGCGCATCGTCACCCACATCGACGACTCCATCGCCGCCGGCGCCACCGCCATCGTCGACGGTCGCGGAGCCACCGCCGAGGGTCATCCCGGCGGCTACTGGGTCGGTCCCACCTTGCTCGAAGACGTCACCATGGACATGAAAATCGCCCGCGAGGAGGTCTTCGGCCCCGCCGTCAGCCTCATTCGCATGGACACCCTCGACGACGCCATCGACGCCATCGACGCCTCCGAATTCGGCAACGCCGCCTCCATCTACACCAGCCACGGCGGCGCCGCCCGCGAGTTCACCCAGCGCGTCAACATCGGCAACGTCGGAATCAACGTCGGAGTCGCCGCCCCCATGGCCTTCTTCCCCTTCAGCGGACGCAAAAACTCCTTCTTCGGCAATCTCCACGGGCAGGCCGCCGACGCCGTCGCGTTCTTCACGGACCCCAAAGTAGTCGTCACCCGCTGGCCCCAACGCACCGACGGCCGCGAGCCCTGGGACTAGGTCTCCTTCGGGACATCCTCCTTCGCCACAGCGTACAGACAGCTGCGAGCCCCTGAACTAATCTCTGATAGATCCAAATCCCTTCCCCGCTTCCAGGACTTCACGGAGACCACTTGACCGTCCCAACGCCCGTCAATCCATCCGGCCATCGCCCGGACCCTCATCCAGGCCGCCATTCTCTCCGTCGCCGCCGGGCCAGTGGGAGGCCGAGGCGGAGAAGGTCGGGATACGACTGGGTCTGAAGGCAGCGGTCGCCGGCCTGGACGAGGAGGCGTTCTTCGAGCAGGTGTTTAACGCCTGTGGCGAGGAATTGATCTCGGCGACGACGGGTCCGGAGCCGGAGCCGACGGATACGCCGACGCCGGTACCAACGCCGACGCCGGCGGGCCCGGAGGGGCTGGCGCTGGTGGAGCAGGCGACGGTGCAGATCGTGGCGCAGGGCACGTTCATTGATCCGATAACGGGAGGAGTGGTGACGGGCGCCGGGGCGGGGTCGGGTTTCATCGTTAGCGAAGACGGCCTGGTGGTGACCAATAATCACGTGGTGACCGGAGCTGCGACGCTGAACGTATTCGTGCTTGGCCGGAATGAGCCGGTGAACGCGCGAGTCGTGGCGGTGAACGAATGCTCGGACTTAGCGGTGATTCAGCTGCCGGGCGGGGGCTACCCGTTCCTGGAGTTCCACGAAGGACCGCTGACGATCGGGACGCGAATTTTCGCGGCGGGCTACCCGCTGGGCGAGCCGGAATACGCGCTAGCGGGCGGGATCATCTCGAAGCTGGACGCGGACGGCGAGACGAGCTGGGCGTCGGTGGACCATGTGCTGCAGCACGACGCGGCGATTAACCCGGGCAACAGCGGCGGGCCGCTGGTGACGGAAGACGGGGATGTCGTCGGGGTGGTGTACGCGAGCCGGTTGTACTTCAATCAGTTCTTCGCGATCGGCCTGGACCAGGCGCTGCCGGTGCTGGACGAGTTGATGGCCGGCAACAGCGTTGACTCAATCGGGATCAACGGCGAGGCGTACAGCGGCGATGGCATCAGCGGCCTGTGGGTGTTCTCGGTGGAATCCGGTTCGGCGGCGGACGAGGCCGGCATCCTGCCGGGCGACTTCATCACGGAACTGGAACGGCTGCCGCTCGGGGACGACGGCACGATGCGCGACTACTGCGACGTGCTGCAGACGCGCGGTTCGGATCAGACGATGCAGATCGAGTTGCTGCGACTAGATACCGGTGAGGTGCTGGAAGGTCAGCTGAACGGCCGACCGCTCGCCGTCACCGATACGTTCGGCGGTGGTGGGGGCGGCGGCGGGGACGAGACCGAAACCTATGTTTACGTGACTGATGACACTGGAGTGATCTCCGCGTCGATGCCGGCAGCCTGGCAACTGGACACCGCTCCGTTCGCCGACTTCGCGAGCCTGGCGGCCTCCCCGAACCTCACCGCCTGGCAGCGGAAATTTTCAGGCGCATCGAACGTGGCCGACACTGCTGGTATTTTCATAGTAGTAATACCGGACAGCGACGGCGTGACCAACGAAGATCTTGAGTCGTTACTTGATGACGAACTGAGTCCGGACAATTGCACCGATACCGAACGGTTCGAGTATGACGACGGACTCTACACGGGGTTCTGGGACGCATCCAATTGTGACAACGGCGGGTTCCATATCGTGCTGGCAGCGATCGACCCCGCCGATCCGACGTTTTTGATATTTGCTGAATCGATGGAGATCACCGGGGACGACGCTGACGCAACATCCGAGTTCTACAGCACCTTCATCGGGACCCCGTAGACGAGATCGAGAGGTGGCGGCGGACGCCGCTCCCGGGTCGGACCTAGTGGGCGATCCCGTGGTCGTGAAGCCGACGATGTAGCTCGGCGCGGGCGCTCTCGAAAAACCCGACGTGACGCTCGCGCTTGCCGGCATCGCGGTAGGTGGCGGTCTCGCGCAGATAGGTGATGCCGCCTTCTATGAGTGTGAGCATGAACGTGGCGACCTGGGGTGAAAACAGCTCTTTGTCACCAACCGTGACGTAGACCGGTGAGCTGTGGGCGGCGACCTTATTGACCCAGGCGTGCTGGAGGTCGATCTCGCCGTAGCAGCGGGCGGCGATCCAGCAACTATCGCCCACCTCGTGCTTGACGGAAAGGGTGGCCGACCGGCCGCCGGGATCGGCCGCGGCGTCGGAGATAACGCGGCCGTTGGCGACAATTTCGATGCGCGTGAACGGGAGCGCGCTCTGCGCCGTGGCGTGGAGTTCTAGGGTCCCGCCGCCGTTGGGCAGGTTTATGTCGGCTCCCGGAGGAAGGCCCTCGGCCGTGAAAAAGAGCAGCGGGCCGGTGCTGGTGAAAGTGTTGCCGGAGCGGATGGCGTCACGCCAGTTTTCGTGCGTAAAGGGTCGGTCGTCGCCAAGGTGGGCATACGTGCGGACGCCACCGACCGGGATGGAGTTGCTCATCTTGTCGGTACCGCCAACGGCCGGGAGTCGGTAGCCACAATTCAGATAGTCATACCAGGAGCCAATGCTGTGGCCATCGAGACGCGGGGGGAAGTACTTGAGCTCGGCGGCGTCAATCTTGCCCATGGCGATGTCAGCGGCCAGCTCGAGATGAGGCGAAGGAAAGTGCGGCGCGACGACTAGGCCGTTCTGGGCGCGGGCGGCGTCGGCCCAGTCGGCCATCAGGATCTCCTCGGCACCGCCGAGATAGTCCTCATCGGGACCGCCGCTGCTGAGGGGAAAAATAGGCTCGCTGAGTCCTAGGAGGCTGATGTGGCCAAGCATATGGTGGCGGTTCTCGGTGCCGACCCAGACCAAATTATCGGCCGTGGAGGCCGGGGCGAGCGCCCCGGTGAAGTGCTCAACGTCGGTGAACAGGCGGCCCCACTGGGCGGCCAGCACGTTTACGACATTCAGATCTTCTGCCCCCGCTTCTAGGACGGAGGTGGTGGGGTCGAGGAAGTGAACGTGGGTGTCGCCGGTGTAATAGCCATCGGCGCGGGAATCGGTCCAGCGGTCGATTTCGAGGGTGAGTTCGCGCTGGCCTGGGGCGATGGTGATCCGTTGGCGGGTGGGAGTGTATTCGAAGCCCTTGGTCAGTTCGACGAACACCTCTCCGACCGGAAGTTCGATCTGAAAGCGACCATCGATGTAGGCATAGCTGGTGTCGCCGAGCTTGAGGTCGCCGCCGATGTCCTCGCACCAGTTGACGTTGATGTCGCGCTGATGCCCGTAGGGCGGCAGGTACTGGCCGCGGGTCCCGTAGAAGCTGACCCTGGCCGGTGATTGTTGGCCGGTTGATTTGTCCAGCACTCGAACGTGGACCCACGTGTCCCGGTCTTCAAGAACGCGAAGCTTAACGACGCCGTCATCGGTGGCGGCAGTCTTCTTTTCCATCAGTTCGTCCCAGGCGATCGTGGACTCACCGCGGCTGTGCCAGATTGTGAGGCGGGCGCCGCGGGCGGCGATGGCGTCAATCAGGGTGGCCGACTGATCTTCGAGCAGTTCCCCGGCTCCGATCTCGGGCCGATCGAGCCAGTCGCCGGGAAGTCCTCCCGGGAACGGGTGAGTCTTGACGACTTCGCCGAGGTCGATTTCGGCTTCGACGGGTGAGGCGATATCGGCTTCGATGTGGGTCAGAGGAGAGCGCCGGAACGGGTTGTGCTCAAGCCCACCGAGGGTGAGGGCGGCGACGGTCACGGTACGGGGGCCCACAGCCCGGAGTTCGATGGCTGAGATTTCGACTTCGGGTTTCGGGTTGGCGAGAGCGGTAAGCAGGTAAGTGGGTCCGTCGCGGGTAGCGCTGACGATGCCCGTAAGCCCGTCCCGGTCAGCGCCCACGATAGGCGACGTGTGGGAGTAGTCCTGCTCGACCGCGCCAAACGCCTCCATCCCCCACGCGCGGCGGCAGGGATTGATTTCAAAACGACTGCGGATCGGTAGAACATGCCGGGAGCCGTCGGCGTAGTGGAGGATGTACTCGGCGACGACGGCGCCGCTGTCGTCAGCGTCATCGGGGCGGAGTTCGGTGGTGGGAACGGCGTCGAGAAAATGGCATACCAGCAGCTGGCGGGCGCGAGCGCCGACGGGCACCGTGACGGCCTCGGGAAGTTCGGCCCAGCCCTCGTCACCGAGGACTACCCAGACGGCGCCACCGTCGACCGTGATGTCGAAAGGCACGCCCCAGAAAGTCTGTTCCCCGATCGGCAACGATTCGAGCGAGGCCAGGGGGATCGGGTGTCCGCTCGGTCCCGCGCCCATGGTTTCATCGCGCGACCAGAGCCAGCGGTCGGCCATCCGAATGTTACGAGGGCCGTGATTGCGAAACCCGGCGAGAGATATCGTCGTGAACGCCTCCACCGGCGACCTCCCGCTATGAGCAACTGCCAGCCGGGCAAAGTATTGACGGCGGGCTGGGGAATGTCCAACCGGGAAGTTGGGGGATCAGGCCTCGCCGGGACGCCAGTCGGGCTCACTCCACAGTCAACGGCGTCCCAATACTTTCAGTCTGCGCGTCGCTCCACGGGAAGCATGTCGAGGTAGGGGATCCAGCCCTCACGGTCGGAGGCGAAAATCCTGTCGCTGGACGTGCTGTCGGGAATAAACGCGACGACGGGGGACGCGGCCGGCGCCTACGTGCGGCCGGATCGCACTCTCACTCTGGCGCTGCCTAAGACAGGTTTGGCCGCAGGCGTATACCGGTGAGCTCGTGCTGGCGGACATCGGCATCCCGGCAGGGGTTTACGAGCGAGCCGGGATCAGCTACCGGACTCCGTTTCTAGACGGCTATCGAGTGCGATTGGTCCGAACCGGGGTGATGTCATAGCCAGTGACGATGTAGCCGGCTTTGAGAAGGCCGCCGGCGATACCGGCGCCCATCACCCCCAATCCGATGAAACCGATAGATGTGTCAGTCACGTTGGAACCTCCTGAGCCGGACGAATGGAAACATCGGATTCTTGGAAGCTAGTTCGTGAGTTCAAGGCCGGCGACTTCTTCCCAGAGTTTTACGACGGCGGTGACGTGCTCGGTCGCGAACCCCCGATAGGTCGCGGCGGCGAGCATCTGCCCGGCAACGGCGCCTAGGGGCGTGATGGCGCCGGTCTCGGAAGCCATCTGCGTCGCCAGGCGGACGTCCTTGAGCGCGAGCCGGGTGAAGAATCCGGGTTCGAAGTCGCGTTTGAAAACCTTCTCCTCAAAAACGGTGGCGAGGGCGTCGTTGTTGGCGAAGGTGGAGCGGAAGACCCGAAGCATTACGTCGATTTCGAGTCCAACTTTGCGACCGGCCACCAGAGCCTCAGCGTCCAGCATGATGATGGAGGCCGCGAGCATGTTGTTGACGAGCTTCATGGCGGAACCGTTCCCGAGCGGGCCGCAGGGGATGACTTCCCGGGCGACGGCTTCGAGAACGGGGGCGGCCTCGGCCAGGTCGACATCGGCGCCACCGGCCATGAGCGTGAGTTCGCCAGCGGCGGCATGGGTGGGAAGGCCGGCCATCTTGCACTCGATCATGCGGAAACCGTGCCCGGCCAGGGCCTCCCCAACACGGCGGGTGGTGGCCGGGTCGATGGTGCTGAAGTCAACGACCATGCCGCCCGCGGGCAAGCCGTGGACGACCGAATCTTCCGCCAGCACCACCGCAAGCTCCACGTCGCGGGGCTCGGGCAGGACGGTCATTACGAAATCCGCGCCACTGGCCGCGTCGGCAGGCGACGAGGCGATGACGCCGCCGGCATCGCGGAACGCATCGAGGGCGTCGCCCGAAAGGTCGAAGCCACGCACCGTGTGACCGGCGGCGAGGATATTGCGGGCAAGACCGAGTCCCATGAGCCCAAGTCCAACGAAGCCAATCTTGTAAGCCACTCTTAGTTCCCTTCTAGGATGAACGCGGGCTCGGGGCCGGCGTTTAGTTCATGCTGAGTCCGCCACAGACGTTGATGGATTGGCCGGTGATGTAATCCGAGCCCGGAGAGGCCAGGAAGCTCACCAGATTCGCGACATCTTCGGGTTCTTCCTGTCGCCCGATGGGGATGGTTTTTACCACCGCCTCACGAGCGCCACCCTTTTCGAGTCCCATCGAGGCGGAACGTACGGTGTCAATGTGATCCCACATGCGCGTATCGACGATGCCGGGGCAGTAAGCGTTGACCGTGACCCCGTGGGGGCTAAATTCCGTCGCCATGCACTGGGTCATCCCGATGACCGCGAACTTGCTGGAGCAGTAGGCGAGTTGATCGACGCCGCCGCGGCGGCCCGCGACAGAGGCGGCATTGATAATCTTGCCTCTGCCCTGAGCGATCATCTGGCGGCCGGCCTCGCGCCCACAGAGGAAGACCCCGCGCACATTGACGTTGTGGACCCGATCAAAATCTTCCAGCGTGGTGTCCAGGATGGGGCCGATATGGATGACGCCGGCATTGGCCACGAGGACGTTGAGGCTGCCATATTCGCTGACGATATCGGCGACGATGCCGCGGACGGTGTCGTCATCGGTGATGTCGCCCGGGACCGGCAGGGCCCGACCGCCGGCGGATGCGATTTCCTGTTGGACGCCTAGCAGAATCTCGGCGTCGATGTCGTTGACGGCGACGGCAAAGCCGTCGGCGGCGAGGCGCAGCGAGATGGCGCGGCCGATTCCGCGACCGGCGCCGGTGACCCAGGCGACAGGTGTGGACTGGTCGGACATGATGCCTCCTAGAAGGTTGATGGCCGGCCGGCGGAGTCTGCGGGCGCTACCGGCAAGGGTGCCAACGAGACGCAGCATACTGCTATCCTCACCGGCATTGCCTTCGACGGACAAAACCGCTGGTCTGAGAAGTCGGGTCGGGGGGTAAACCGCAAAGTAATAGGCAACCGGGAGGTACCGAAATGCCTGTATTCATGCACACGCGGATTCGCGTCAGTGACCTGGACAAATCCATCGCCTACTACTGCGATCACCTGGGATTCCAGGTGCGAAATCGTAACGAGCGGTCGCCTCACGGGAACCAGACGTGCAATCTGGAGATGCCGGGGAGCGAGCACCTGCTAGAACTGGCCTACTCGGCGGATTACAAGCTGGCGGTGCCGGAGGACCTGATGCACTTTGCCATAGGCGTGCCGGACCTCACCGCCTTCTGCGCGGACCTGGAGAAAAAGGGCATCAAGATCTGGCCCGACAACTGGCGGGAAGAGTTCAAGAACCTGAAGATGGCCTTCATCGACGACCCGGACGGGTACGAAATCGAACTCCTCGAGCGCAGTTAGCGAAGGCGTCGCGACCGACTGCTCCTCCAGATGGGAAGTAACGCCCCGGCGGCCGCGTATTCGGTCCGCCAGGAACGCCACGAGTTGTGCCTCCGCCCGTAACGACTGAGCGGCCTCAGGCCGGATCACCGACGCCGGCGTAGCGCAGGGTACTGAAAATCATGAAGACGGTGCCGGCGATGGTGAGCACCAACATGCCAACCAACATCGGGACGTAGCCCCCGGCGTCGGCGACGAACCCGGCGAGCAAAGCGGCCGGGACGAGGATGGGGCTGGTGGAGACGGCAAACACCGCCGCGTAATTGGAAATCTGGTCACGGGGTGCGATGTCAATGAGGACGGCAAAGTCCGAGAAGCGGACGGCGCCGTAACCGGCGCCGACGAGCACGAAGGCGATAACGAAGACGCCCGGGCCCGGGGCCGCGAGCACGAGCACCAGGGCGGCGACGCCGAGCAGGCAGCCGAGCGTCGGGACGGTCGTACTGGTGAGCCGGTCAGCCAGGTAACCCCAGAACAGGGTGGCCACCGTCTGGGAGGCGAGCAATACGGCCGTGTAGATGCCGACATCGGTGGGAGTGGCGCCATAGTCGCGAACTGCGTAAACGGCGAAAAACGACATGCCCAGCAGACCCCAGCCTATGAGAGTGCGGCCAATGACGTAGCGAAGAAAAGCGGGATCGTTACGCAACACCGCGGGAACGCGGCTGACCACGCGGTGCAAAGGTTCCGAAGGTTCCCGGCGGACCTCCGAGGGCGGTTCCTTGAGGAACAGCATAAACGTGTTGATGGCGGCAAGATAAAGCCCGGCAAACAGGAACACGAATCCGAAGCTGACCGGGAACGCGTCGTGCCCAAGGATTCGGGCGACGACGGCCGCCGCCACCGCGCCAACGGCTCCGCCGACGGTGAAGGTGATTGCGATGAAACTGCTGCGACGGTGGACGGAGACGACCTTGGCGAGCACATCGGAGAAAGCCGGCGCCTGGAAGCCGATCCCGGCACGGAGGAATCCCAGGAAAAGAAAGAAGGCGACGAGCATAATGCCCGGATGGTCGGCGGCCCAGAAGACGACCATCGCCCCGTAGACGGCGAATAGCAGGCGCCCGCTGACGTTGACGCGCCACATGTAGAACACCTTGTACGGAAGACGCTCGTAATAGCGCGCGCCGAAGAGTTGCGGTAGGGCGAAGGCAAGCGCCTCGATCGCCGGGATGAGTCCGATAATTACGTTTGAGCTGGTCAGATAGCTGACGAACACGGGCATGATCGTGACCGGTGAAATTATGTTGTATCCGAGGGAGAAAAAGCTCATGTTGAAGAGAAGGATGAGTTGGTTGCGGAGGCGGACGGACGGTCATTCCGCTTCTGAAACTGAGGCTTTCACGGCGGTCGAAAAGCCTCCAGTCCGGTGAAGGGCGGCGGGGGTTTCAGAATGTTTGAATGCCAGTCACACGTGCGCCGGCTGTGGGAACGATATCGCTTTTGGCATCGGGGGGATAGCGGGGCGGCGGCAGCGTGAGGGTGGAGGGAAAGCGGTGAACCGGGAGGAGCCCGGGGACCGCCGCGCCGTGGTAGTCCCGGCGGCATCGCTATCAGCGTTCAAGACGCTGGGAATCCGCGATTTTCGGTTCCTGTTGCCCAGCAATTCGCTGACGCTGGCGGGCCAACAGCTGCGGCTGATGGCACAGGGCTGGCTGGTGCTGGAGTTGACCAACCAGACCGTGTGGGTGGGGCTGGCCAACGGGTTGCCGACGCTGGTGGGAGTGCCTCTGGCGATGCTGAGCGGGGTGATGACGGACCGGGCAAACCCGCGGACGCTGCTCCTGCAGGTGCGGGTTTTCCTGGGCCTGACGGCTTTCGCGGCGGCCTACATGGTCGGGGCGGGGCTGATCGAACTCTGGCACGTGCTGTTGCTGGCGATGGCGGCCGGCGGGCTGCAGGCCTACGGACTCCCCGCCAGTCAGACATTTGTGTACGACCTGGTGGGGAGGGATCGATTGCTGGGGGCGCTGGCGTTGGGCTCCATAGTGCAGTTCGGATCGAACCTGATAGCGCCGCCGCTGGCCGGTTACCTGATGGGAAGGTATGGGATCGAGGCCGGGTTCTACATGCTGACCTTCATGTTCGCGGGGGCGGTGGTGAGCTTGTTGTTCGTGCGCGGCGGAAAACCGGCGGAGCGGCCGGACAAGAAACCGTTCATGGTGGAATTCGTCGACGGAATCAACTATGTCCGGCAGGCGCCGCATGTGGCCGCGCTCCTGTTCCTGGCGTCGCTGGCGGTGTTTGGAGCGGCCTTCCTGGCGATCCTACCGGCATATGCTCGGGACGTGCTACACGTGGGAGCGGGGGGATTCGGCCTGCTGACGGGAGCCCAGGGAGCGGGGGCCCTGATAACAAGCCTCTGGCTTTCGCGGCGGGGAAACATCAGCCGGAAAGGGCGCTCGGTGGTAATGGCCGGAACGGTGTGGGGGGGCGGGATGGTGGTGTT
>CAUYYU010000040.1:0-11215 GCA_963577415.1 Chloroflexota bacterium | reverse complement strand
ACCGCCGGCGAGGGCGGAGCCGTCGATGGTGGCGGAGGCCTGTTCGTCGACGAACTGAACGCGGGCGCTACGGCCTACAACAACAGTTGTCTGGCTGAAGGTTGCGATTCCGGGGCGGGTCACCCACAGGAAGCTGTGCAGTGGAATTTCCACCTCCATGCCGTCGGGCACGAAAAGAAAATTTCCACCGCGCCAGAAGGCGGCCTGGAGGGCGTCGAATTTGGCCATGGAACTTTCCGGGAACTCCGTCGGCAGGTACTCACGGACAAGGTTGGGGTGCTCGCGGACGGCTTCGTCCATGGAACAGAAGATGACGCCCTTCGAGGCGAGGGTGGGATCGAGTCGATTGGATTGGTGAAACCAGTCGACCTGGAGATTTTGGCCCGCGAACTCGGCGGTCGCCAGCGCGCTGCGCGCCGTGTGTAAGGCCCCGTGAGTGTGACCATTTTCGCCGAAAGCGGCGAAGCCGGTCGGGTCAAGCCCGGCGAGGTCTGTGCGACGCCATTTTTCGTCAGTCAGGCTAGGCAGAGGGAGCGATTCGTAACGCGCCCAGGCCTCGAGACGGCGGTCCAGCAGCCAGTCGGGCTCGGATTGGGAAGCCGAAAGGGCGTTGAGCAGGTTTTCGTCGGTCACGCCGACAGCGGCTCCGGTTTTACTTGTCACGGTCTAGCTCTGAGGGAATCGCGACGAGACGGTAGAAGGCGAGGTCAGGAGGCGGCTAGCCAACCGAACCTTCCATTTCCAGTTCGATGAGCCGATTCATTTCGACGGAGTACTCCATTGGCAATTGTTTGGTGAACTCTTCGAAGAAGCCGGTGACGATGACCGTTGTGGCCTTCTGTTCCGTTAGGCCACGACTCATCAGGTAGAAAATCTCCTCGTCGCCGATCTTGCTTACGGTCGCCTCGTGTCCGATCTGGCTGTTGTTGTTCTCCACCTCTATATAAGGGTAGGTACCGGTCTGGGCTTCAGGGGTGAGCAGCAGGGCGTCACAACGGACGAAGGACTTTGACCCCTCGGCGCCGGGATCGACCTTCAGAAGGCCGCGATAGCTGGCGTTACCGGTGCCGTTGCTGATGGATTTGGAAGTGATGGTGGAGGTGGTGTGGGGAGCGGCGTGAATAATCTTGCCGCCGGCGTCCTGGTGCTGGCCGCTGGTGGCATAGGCGACGGACAGAATCTCGCCACGGGCGCCTTCGCCGACCAGATAGACGCAGGGGTACTTCATGGTGACCTGGCTGCCGATGTTGCCGTCAATCCACTCCACGGCGGCGTTCTTGTGCGCGATGGCGCGCTGGGTCACCAAGTTGTACATGTTGTGGGCCCAGTTTTGGATGGTCGTGTAGCGGATGTGGGCTCCTTCGAGCGCCACCAATTCGATGACGCCGGAATGCAGCGAGTCGGTGGAGTAAACCGGTGCGGTGCAGCCCTCGATGTAATGCACGTCGGCGCCTTCGTCGGCGATGATCAGCGTCCGCTCAAACTGGCCCAAGGACTCCGCGTTGATGCGGAAGTACGCCTGCAGGGGCCTATCCACCTTCACGCCTTTGGGGACGTAAATGAAGCTGCCTCCGCTCCAGGCGGCCGCATTCAGCGCGGCGAACTTGTTGTCGTTGATGGGTATTACGGTGGCGTAATACTTGCGCACTATCTCGGGATACTGGGCAAGACCCTCATCCATACTGAGGAAGATGACTCCCTGTTCCTCCAACTCGCTCTCGATGTTGTGATACACCACCTCGGAGTCATACTGAGCGCCGACGCCGGCCAAGAACTTCTGCTCGGCCTCAGGAATGCCGAGTTTATCGTAGGTGTCCTTGATGTATTCGGGGATCTCGTCCCAACTCTGCTTGGATTTTTCGTCAGTGGGACTGACGTAATAGTGCATATCTTCAAAATCAACGTCAGAGAGGTCCGCCCCCCACTCTGGCATCGGCCGCTCGCGGTAGCGACGCAAACCTTCGAGCCGCAACTCAAGCATCCATTCGGGCTCGTTCTTAATGGATGAGATCTTCCTCACCACATCTTCGTTGATGCCCTTGCCGGTCTTTACAGCGGCCTCTTCCTCATCATGGAAGCCATACTTCTTGTAATTAAATTCGAGTTCGGTTTCAGTTGGGACGATCACTTCTTGGGACATAGTTGCTAAACCTTTTCTGCGACCCGCGTATAGCGGTCATAACCGGCTTCTTCGAGCTCCAGGGCAAGTTCGGGACCGCCAGAATCAACGACCCGGCCGTCGACCAACACATGGACGAAATCTGGCGTGATGTAGTTGAGAATTCGCTGGTAATGGGTGATGAGCAGAATGCCCAGATCGGGACCGCGAAGGCTGTTGACCCCTTCGGAGACGATGCGAAGGGCGTCGATGTCCAGCCCCGAATCGGTTTCGTCCATGATGGCGAGAGATGGCTTCAATATAGCCATCTGCAGAATCTCACATCGCTTCTTTTCGCCGCCGGAGAAACCTTCGTTTAGATAGCGGGAGACGAAGGACGGATCCATCTTGAGGAGGTCCATCTGTTCGACGATTAACTTACGAAAGTCGCGCGCGCCGATCTCTTCGCCCTCCGGGCGACGAGAGTTGAGAGCTTCGCGCAGGAACATGCTAAGCGGCACCCCAGGTACCTCGACCGGGTACTGGAAGGCCATGAACATGCCGGCCCGGGCTCGGACATCAGTAGCCTCGTCAACGATGTCGTCACCGTCAAATTCGATCTTGCCGGCGGTGACTTCGCAGGTCGGATTGCCCATCAAGGAGTTGGCCAGCGTGCTCTTGCCGGAGCCGTTGGGTCCCATGATGGTATGAACCTCGCCGCGGTCGACCGTGAGATCGATGCCGTGGAGAATCTCCTTGTCCTCACGACGGACTTGGAGTCCGCTCACTTTCAGGAGCGGTTTCGACTTCGACATGCGTGGATTCTCTCTTTCGAGCGGTCGGGCTGACGCCTGAGCTTAATTGCGATGGGTCGACCGGCACCCCGGCGGCTCCGGAAATGCCGATGGTTTCTGCTTGTCATTCTGCGTTCGCGTAACTTGAATCTAGCATCTGCCGGAATCAGCAACCAAATTAAGACGGATGAAGCTGTCTAAACTAAATCTGCATGCCGGGAAGGCTGGCCCGGAATGTAGGTTTGACGGGGCGATCCCGGAAGATCGGGACGGACGATCCCGGAGGTCCTGCGAGACGATGTGGTCGCGCTGGCGCAGATCGAGTGAACGGGCTAACTCCTGCCGGCTTTTCGGGCGAATTGGCGGACGATTGCTTCGTAGAGGGCGGCGCAAGAAACGACCTGGGCAATCTCCACGAATTCTTCGGGTGTGTGGGCCTGATCGATGTCGCCGGGACCGAGAACGATAGTGGGGATGTCGGCGCCGCTCAGAGTTGACCCGTCGGTGCCGTAGGGGACACCGGCGACTTCGGCGGGCAGGCCCAGTTGGCGGCCGGCCTGGCGGGCCGCCAGAACGATAGCGGCAGTGGGTGGAGTGTCGAGACCGGGCTCAAGCAGGAATGGCCCCAGGGACTCCAATCGCATACCGGGGACTTCGGCCTCAAGGCTGCCCAGGTCGTCGGTCACGGCCTGCCAGGTTGAGCGGGGGTCTTCGTTGGGTAACACGCGGCGGTCAATCTGAATGCGGCACTCGTCGGGAACAACGTTCACCTGCACACCTCCGCTAATGGTGGCGACGGTGAGCGTGCCGTCGCCACAAAGCGGATGGCGGAGGGCCGGCGGGGTGACGGAATGACGAGTCATCAGCCGGTCGATGACGGTGTTCATGTGATAGATCGCGTTGACGCCGTTGGCGGGCTTGGACGTATGCGCGGCGCGACCGTGGGTGGCTACTTCCCATCGGGCGACACCCTTGTGGGCGATGATGGGCGTCAGACCGGTGGGCTCGCCCACGATGGCGGCGTCGGCCCGAAATCCGCGGCTTACCGCCGCTTCGACGCCGCGTTTCAGGTATTCCTCATCGACCGTCGCCAGTAGAACCACGTCGCAGGCCGGCTCCGGTGGGGCGGCAATGAGGCTCTCGATGGCCAGCAGGGCGGCGACCATGCAGCCTTTGGTGTCACAGGAGCCGCGTCCGTACAGACGGCCGTCCCTGACTTGAGGATCGTTTCTGGAGACCGGGCCGTCGAAGGGGACGGTGTCCAGGTGGATGTCAAATACGATCCGTCTCGTGGCGCCGGGAACCTGCAACTCGAGGACCGCGTTTGGCCGGCCCGGGAGCACTTCGTACTGGGATACATCCAGTCCGAGGCCCCGACCGTAGTTAGCCAGATGATCGCTATATTCGCGCTCACCCCGTTCACCGCCGGGCATATCGGGATTCACGCTGTCGATGCCAACTAGTTCGCTGAGTAATTCCACGACCCGTTGCTGGTCGGTATCTATAGCCATCCTGCCTCCTTGTTGTTGCCGGTCCCAAGATGATAAATGGCGGCGCGTGCCTGGGGGAAGGGCGGGCGTTGGCGAGTATCGATAAGATTTAGGGGAGTCTGGTTGGTGCGTATACGGAGATGAGGACGGCGTGGACAAACGAGTCGAAGTTTCGATTGATACACTGCGTGATTTCGGTCAACGCGCTTTCACAACGGCGGGTCTGGACGCGGAGGTGGCGGAAGTCGTCACTGAGGTACAGCTGGAGGCGGCGATTCGCGGCCAGGCGACCCATAACGTCGGCGATATTCCGCGGTACTCCGACCAGGTGCGCAGTGGCTATATCAACGCATCTCCGAAAATGACGATTGAGCGGGAGTCGCCGGTGCACGCCCTCTACGACGCGGACCGTGCCCCGGGCCAGTACGCGGGTGTGATCGCCATGCGCAAGTGCATCGAGAAGGCGAAGGCTCAGGGAATCGCGACCGTCGGGGTGCGCAACAGCCTGCACTATGGCGCTTCCGGCTACTTCGCAAGCATGGCCGTGGAGCACGACCTGATCGGGCTCTGCACGACCAACGCCGGATCGAGCATGGCCCCGTGGGGTGGGGCAAGCCACACCCTGGGAAACAATCCGCTGGGCGTCGCCGTTCCAACGGGCGATAGCCATCCGGTGATGCTCGATATCGCGATGAGCGTGGTGGCGGTGGGCAAGATCGCCTTGAGCATTGCCCAGGGCAAGGGATTGCCGGAAGGCTGGATGATCGACGCCGATGGCCGGCCAACGACGGATCCGGAAGACTTTAAGACGGGTAGCGCCGTACCGATCGCAGCCCATAAGGGCTACGGCCTGACCCTGGTGATGGAGATTCTGTCGGGGGTTCTGACTGGAGCTATGTTCGGAGCGGATCACAACTGGCGAGACAAGCCGGAAGGCCCGCCCGCCATCACGGACCTCGGTCACTTTTTTCTGGCGATCGACCCGGCGATGTTCATGCCGATCGAAGATTTCAAGGCTCGTATGGAGACCCTGATTGGACACTTGAAGGCGTCCAAGCTGGCGCCCGGGATCGAGCGGATCATCGTGCCGGGAGAGCCCGAATATGAGGCGCGCGCCCGAAATCTGGCCAGCGGCACGATTCCGCTATTGAGAACGACCTATGACGCGGTGGCCGAGCACATCGATAAGTGGGCTCTGGGAATCGAGTTGCCGCTTGGGTAACGTCCCGCGTCGCCTCTGGCGAGGATCGACCGGGAGGCCGGCTGAGGGTTAGCCGCCCGCCGCCGCCGGCACGATGGAGACCTCGGCCCCTTCGGGCACCTCGGCGTCCAGCCCGCCCAGGAAGCGGATGTCTTCCCCGCCAATGTAGACGCCGACGAACGCGGATGGTTCGCCGTTTTCGTCGAGAACCCGATTCTTAATGCCCGGGTGCTTGGCGTCGAGCTCGTCCAGTATGGCGCGGATCGTCGAGCTGGCCACTTCCATCTTTCGCTGACCGTCCACGAGATTTCGCAATTGGGAGGGGATTCGTACTGTTGGCAATGTGCCTTCCTTTACCCGGTAGTTACTTGCGGGGCCGACCAGACCATATCCGCCTGCTGTCTGCTACTCATCGCGTCTTCGAACGAACCCATCGTTGGGTCTATGGTCACTGAAACCGAGACGTGGCCATCAACTGCCTCTTGGGTCTTGAGCCCATTGCCGGTGACATAGGCGACCGTGAGCTCATCTTCACCAATATCCCCGGACTCAGCCAATTTCTTCAAGGTGGCGATGGTGACGCCACCGGCGGCTTCAGTGAATATACCCTCCGTGCAGGCCAGCAACTTAATGCCTTCGACTGTTTCCGAATCGGTCACCGACTCGATCACACCGTTGGTCTGGCGGGCCACTTCGAGGGAATAATTGCCGTCGGCGGGATTGCCGATCGCCAGGGATTTGGCGATGGTGTCGGGTTGCCGCACGGGCTCGAATGATTGCTCGCCAGCGGCGAAGGCCGCAGCCACCGGACCGCAGCCTTCAGCCTGGGCGCCGGAGATGCGGACGCTCTGGCTGGAAATCAGGCCGACATCCACCATTTCGCGAAAGCCATGGGCAATTTTTGTATAGAGCGCGCCGGAGGCGATGGGCACGACCACATGATCGGGTGCGCGCCAGCCCAGCTGCTCGACCGTTTCGTACGCGAGGGTCTTTGAACCCTCGGCATAGTAGGGCCGGACGTTAATGTTGCAGAACGCCCAGTCCTCTTCATCGGCGATTTCGGAACAAAGACGATTCAGCTGGTCGTAGGTGCCGTTGACCGCTATCAGATTCGCTCCGTAGACGGCGGCATTGGTGATCTTGCCAGCTTCAACATCCGCCGGTAGGAAGACGTAGGTTTCGAGCCCGGCCTTCATGCCGGCGGCGGCCACGGCGCTGGCCAGGTTGCCGGTGGAGGCGCAGGCGAAAACCGTATAGCCGAGTTCGCGGGTCTTGGTGACGGCGATCGCGACGGGCCGGTCCTTGAACGAATAGGTCGGATTGACCGAGTCGTTCTTGACGTAGAGATTCTTGAGCCCGATGGCCGCGCCCAGTCGGGGGGCGTGTTGCAGGGGGGTGAAGCCTACGCGGACATCGGCGTCCCACCCGGAATCCACCGGCAGCAGGTCCACATACCGCCACAGGCTGATAGGTCCGCTTTCAATTTTCTCGCGGCTGATGATCGACTTGATGTAATCGTAGTCGAGGGCGACCTCCAGCGGTCCGAAGCAGAGGTCGCACACGTGGATGCCTTCCGCTTCGTACACCTCGCCGCACTCTTTGCATTTCAATCCCAGTACCTTGCTCATGCTCCCAAACTCGTTTGATCTAGTTGATTGATCGGTGGGTGACCGGGACTTGTCCGGCCGTAAGACCGCGCCAAACGCGCGGCGTCACATGCCGACCGATCCGCCGAGCGTGGCGGCGCCGGTGGCACCGATCCCGAGACGGGCTCTGGGAATATCCGGGAGAGAGAAGAAACCCCATGCGAGGGGTTCCACAAAGATTACTACTGCCAATTGTGGTCCTCTTATCTTGCAGGCAGGTCACCCACCGGAGTTGGCACCTGGTCCCTGGGGGACTGGTTGCCGGGCTTCAAAGGGCCGTATCCCTCCACCACTCTGGATAAGAAATTTTTCGGGTGTGACCACTCTCTTTAATTGTTGCCGGAAGTATATCATCGGCCGTTCGCCATCGGAACGGTCGGTTGCTGACCAGGCACCGCCCGAATCAAGACCGTCGGCGTTTTTTCAGATTGGGAGACACCAGGCTGCACCCGGGTATTTCGAGGGCAATTGGGGCAAGGTGGGAGGATCGCTGGCGGGATTGGGGAGCCGGTTCAGGCTATCCCGGCCGAGCGTCCCGGGAGGCGTTGACAGTGGCCGGGAGGCTGCCGCCGGCGACCCTGACGAGCAAATATCCCCGATGAACGCCGGCCCGGTTCGCCGCATAACGATATCCCTGTTCGCAACCCAGGGAATATTCAGCGCCGCGATGGTTGCGGCGTTTACGGTGATGGCCATTATCGCGGCCGATCTGAGCGGCAGCCGAGCCTGGGCCGGGGTTCCGATCCTATCCATGTTTGTGGGGCGCTTTCTGGCGTCGTACATGATGGGACGGCTCATGGACCAATGGGGTCGCCGGCCGGCTCTGGTCGCGGCATTCGCCATTGGCGTGGTTGGTGCGGGTTTAGCCGTGACCGCGGTGATGGCCAGAAGTTTCGGTGGATTTGTGCTCGCCACACTCGTGTTCGGGATGGCGCGCGGCGGGGCGGAGCAGATGCGGTTTATCGCCGCCGAAATCCAACTACCGGGACAGCACGCGCGCGCAATCGGCCTGATCGTCTTTGCCGGAACCATCGGCTCCATCGCCGGCCCCTGGTTCTATCAATTGACTTCTTCCGCAGCCTCTTCCACGGGTTACGACCCGAGTGTGGGTCCGTGGGCGATAGCGGCTTTGCTTATGGGGCTCGGAACGGTGGTGCTGTTCGTAACTCTGCGCCCCGACCCCAGAGAGCTTGGCCTGCGTATGGAGGCGGCCACTTCCGCCGCGGGCAACGTGTCGGCCCGGGCTATGACCACGATCTTCGCCCTGCCGCGGGTCCGACTTGCCGTAATTTCCATCGCTATTGGACAGGTCGTCATGACGATTCTGATGTCGGTGACACCCCTGCATATGATTCAGGAAGGCTTCCAGCCGGGAGATATCTCGGTGGTGATGGCGGTGCACATGCTTGGGATGTTTGGGTTGGCGCCGTTGACGGGTCGGCTGGTGGACCGCATCGGCCCCTACTGGATGATCGGGCTCGGAGCCTTTACCCTCGTGATCACGAGTGGCCTGGCCTTCGTCGCGGTGGGCCTGGAAGGTCTCGTGGTGGCCCTGTTCATGCTGGGGCTTGGTTGGAACCTGACCTTCGTGGCGGGCTCGGCTCTGTTGATGATCATGGTCACCCAGGCCGAGCGGGCCCGTAGTCAGGGTGTCGCTGAGATGATCAACTCAGTTGCGGGGGCGTTGGCGGCTCTTGGTTCTGGTCTTCTGCTGGACTTGGGCGGAATGCCGATGCTGGCTAGTGGCGGGCTGATGCTCACGGGCATCCTGGTAGCGGCGCAGGCCTGGATATTGGCAATTCGCGCGCACCTGCGACCTATCGGGGCAGAGTCAGCGGCGGTCGTAGCGGTCGAAGCGGATTAGCCGGCCGGCTTTACTTCGACCCCGGCAAGTTTCTCAAGCGGGCGGATGATTGCGCTGACGTTGTTGGAGCCTTCTCCCTGGGCCTGGGCCTCGCGATGAACGACCTCCGCCATCGTGGTCACCGCCAGCCGGACTCCCTGCTCCTTGCCCATGTCAGTGATGAGTCCAAGGTCTTTGGTGAGAAGGTCGAGACTGAAACGCGGCGCGAAGTCGCGTTTCAGGGTGCTGTCCGGGATCGTCCAGGTCATGACCGCGCTCTGCGCCACCGCGCCATTCAGAACGTCGTAGACGAGGGCCGGGTCTACCCCGGCTTTGGCCGCCAGGACGAAAGCCTCGGCAACGGCGGCGTTGGTGACACCGACGATAAGCTGGTTGGCGAGCTTCACGGCGGTGCCGGATCCGACGGGTCCACAGAGGTAGATGTTCGCGCCAACGATGTCCAGGAGAGGTCGGGCTTTCTCGAAATGCGCTTCCTCGCCGCCGACCATGATCGAGAGCGAGCCGTCTCCGGCGCGGGCGGGGCCTCCGCTCATGGGCGCGTCAAGATAGGCGAGCCCGCGAGCCGCGGCTGCCTCGGCGCAGCGGAAGGCGGTGTCGGTGCCGTTGGTGCTGAAATCGATCAAAACGCTGCCCGGGGCCGCGCTGGCGATTAGCCCCTCCTCTCCGAGGTAGATTTCCTCAACTGTTTCCGGGAACGGCAGGGCGGTCAGGATGAAATCGGCTCCGGCGGCTTCGGCGACTGTGGCGGCGCGCGAAGCGCCAGCGGCCACCAATTCGTCCACCCGGGCCTGGCTGCGGTTGTGAACGATGAGATCGTCCCCGGCGTTCAGGAGATTCCTGGCCATGGGGTAACCCATGAGGCCGAGTCCGGTGAAGCTAACCTTCATTCTCAAATCCCCCCCTGCCGGGCGCATTTTCTGGTTGTTTGTGGGACAATCGCAAATGGAATGCGGCTCTGGCTTAGGAGCGGCAGACCGTGCGGGACCGCGGTAACTTAGCACCAATCAATTGACAGATTGCCGACGCCGCAAAAGAATGTAGTCTGGTTGCTGCACTCCCGAGAAGGGGAAGGTCGGCTTTCGGGAGTCGGTCGCTGCGAGGAAGTGCACGTTTCATGGCAATGTCGATGAGATTTCGCAAAGGCATCCCCGGGTGGCTGTGGATGGTGCTTGGGGCGGGCCTGCTACTGGCGATATTCTTCTTCACGCGCCCGGCATTGGCTATCGGAACGGCGGACACCTGGGTGAAGCTGGGACCGATTCAGGCGGGGCGGGCCACGGCGGCGGAGGCATCACCGCTTTTTTCTTTTGATAACAATATATTTTTTGCGACGGATTCGGCTGGCGTCTTCCGCAGTATTGACGGCGGCTCGACTTTCACGGAAGCAAACACCGGGCTGACCGACCATCGGGTAAAACATCTCGTTATATCGCCAAGATTCGATTCTGATTCGGTGCTTTTTGCCAGTACGCCGTCGGGCTTATTCAAGTCGGCTGATGCGAGTGGCGGTTGGACGAAGGTATCAGGAGGGCTGCCAGCGGTTGAGGTCAGGGGCGTTGCCTATTCGCCGAATTTCGAGACTGATAACACGCTTTACGCCGCGGTGCTGGGCTTCGGCCTCTACGCGTCGGCAAATGGTGGGACAGCGTGGACTCTGCTTAGCACGTCGGGCATGACCGATCTGAGCCTCACCGGCGTTCAGCTTGTGGAGGGCACTTTCGGGAGCCTGATCATTGTCGTGAGAACGGCCGCGAAGGTGTTCCGATCCGACGACTCCGGGGCGATGTGGACAGAGAGGACGACCGGGCTGCCGAGCGGAGTGCAAATCGTGACGCTGGAGCTTTCCCCGGATTTTCGGACATCCGGCATAGCGCTGATCGGCACGCAATCCAACGGAGTGTACCGGACGACCGATGGGGGTACGGGATGGTCGTCAGTCGGCTTGTCGGGGGACGGCCCAACGAACGTATTTGAGTTCTCGAGCGATTACGCGGCCGACAACACGGTGTTTGTCGGCACTACGACCGGAGGTTTCTACAAGTCCACGGACAACGGGGCGACGTTTACGCAGAAGAGTACGGGGCTAGCTCGAAAGAACATCACAGCGATCAGCACGTCGAAT
>CAUYYU010000039.1:0-11308 GCA_963577415.1 Chloroflexota bacterium | reverse complement strand
GACGGTCGGGCAATGGTGGAAGCGGCCGCCGACAGCGGCCTGACCACCATGGTGTGCCCGCCACCGCACGGAATGTACGTGGAAGCGACGGTGCTGCGGATGGTGGGTGAGGGCGTATTGGGAGAGCTACGGCACGTCATTGTGCGGGGCCTGACCCCGGCGCATATCGATCCCGAGGTCCCCCTGCATTGGCGGCAGAGCGCGGAGTATTCGGGCCTGCACACCCAGCAGCTGGGAATAATGATGGAGGTGGCCGGGCGCTGGTTTGGCTACCCGGTCAGCGTGCAGGCAAGGCAGGCGACGTTCGTCACCGAGCGGCCTCTGCAGGATGGATCGGGGTTGGCCAGGGTGGAACGTCCGGACGTTATCAGCGTGCTGGGCGAGATGGAAAACGGCGCCCAGCTCAGTTTGAACCTGAGCGGCGTGGCCGGTGGTGGCGGGCCCACAACGATCGAGGCTTTCGGCACCCGAGGCAGCCTGCGCTTCGCGATGGCACCGGGGATGGAAACGGGCACCGTGTCGCTGGCCACGGCGCCTGAGTGGGAGCCGGCGGAGGTTGAAATCGACGCCAAAAAAGCGGGTGGCTGGCGAGTCGAGGAGGAGTTTGCCCAGGCGATTCGTGAAGGCCGCAACGGAAACCCATCGTGGAGGGAAGCACAGCGATATATGGAATTCGTGGAAGCCGTTGATATCGCCGCGCGGATCGGACAAGTGGTCGCGCTAAAAGACGTTTGATCCGTGGCGGCTCTGTGACCGAGGTGGAGGGCCGTTGGGTCGATCCGGATGTGCCGTGGACGCCGCTACTGGGATGTCGGCTCGGGGCCGCCGGTGGTGTTGTTACATGGTATCGGCGCGCACGCCGGATTCTGGCGAGCGGCGATTCCCGGTCTCGCCGACTGGGTAATTAGTCGTTGCTGGTCCAGATCGTTTGGGGGTGGGACGATCCGGCGTTTCCGCTGAAGGATGCCGAGAATACGATTTCGTTTATTCGCGACGTGAGGCTGGATGTCATCGACAACTGTGGTCATATGTCTCGCCTGGAGTAGCCGGAGGAACTCATCTGGCTGGTCGCTGAGTTCCTGTTGGCGAGACGCGGTCCACCGCTCCGTTAGCTGAAGGCCTCGTGGCCGGCGCGGGCGGCGACCGGCGCCAAATCGCGACCGCTCCCGCCGGCGGTGAAAAAGCTGACGCCGTCGGCTCCGGCGGCTTTCACTCCGGCCACGGTGTCCGCCGGAGCTTCGTATTCGGTCCAAACGATGGGAATTAACCGGGTAGTGTCGCCGAGGGTAGCGCGGGCGCGGGCGGTCTCTGAGGCGATAGCGCCGGGCGAAAAGCCACGGGCAAGTTCTTCGCGAGAGGTAGCGGTGGACTCCGCTGCGAGTCCGCAGAATTCGAGAACGGCTTTTACCAGGCGAGCCTCTTCCGAGTTGTTTGTGGTCGCGACGCGACTGACGAGAGAGCAAATTTTGGTGGCCAGCACCGACTCCCAGCCTTCGATGCGATAGATCATCGGTGAGATGACGGCCAGATGCTCTTGCAGGGCAGAGTAGTCCTGACCGACCAGCCGGGAAAATACTGGCGAGTAGAGATAGGCGCCGAGCAACTTACCGGCTTCGCGAGCTACAACGGTGTTTTCGGCGACGAAGTCAGCGATGAACCGGCTCCGGAATTCAAGCCAATCGGCGGCGCCTGGGTACTCGTCCCACACGGACTCACGGGATGATTCGTCGGCCAGCCGTTCCCAACCCGTCAACGTGCCCAGGATTTCGTGGCCGAATCCGCGCACGTCGGATCGCATCCGCTCGAAATCGAAACTCAGCTGCCGGGCTTCTTGCCCCGTCTTGTCGCGGAAACAAGTAAGAAAAGTCTCGATACCGGAAGACGGGGCAAGAAGCAGATGTCGTCCAGGTCAAAGCCGTCGACCTCGGGCCACGGGAGGGCTGTGCGGACGGTTTCAAGATGATTGTCGCGAAGCGAACGCAGACCCGGGAAGCCGGACCGAAACCACATGCGTGGCACCCCGTAGACGCCCCGGGCCAGCACGTCCCCGGCGCCAGGCGGAACCAGAAAGGTGGCGGTGCAGATCCATACGTTGAGACCGGCTGATTTCGAAACTCGGGCAAGTTCACGGTCCATTGGAATTACGACGGTGTCGAAGCCCATCTCGAAGAGCTCGGCAGCGCGGGCCGCCGGGTCTTCGGATGACTGGTCAAATAGGGGGAGGTGGGGCAGATCCATGGCGCAACTTCCGGTTGTGGGCCACGCAACTGGTAGAGGGTAGACCTGAAGGACCTGACGGCCAACCGCCACGCGTATGGAGGTGCCTGACGGTCAACGTGCATCCATCCAGATCGGCAAGGGAGCAGCGATAGGATCAACGGGGCCGGTGAAGGTCGTCGTCGTGGGGGCGATGGGTTCCCGGAAATGGAAGACGAATACGGGTACGGCCAGGATTGGCCTGCGGACCTCGGCCGTATGCTCGACTATATAGAGATAAACGCGATAGCGGCCGGGGGCCAGTTGGGTGAGGGAGCGACGGTACCGGGTCTGGCCCGTGTCCGGGTCCAGGTAGGCAGGGGTCAGCGTGGCTGGATTGAAAATTTCCTGGACGAGATCGGTCCTGGCGCGGACGTTCAGGGCCGATTCCCAACGCACCAGATTCGGTCGATCGGGGCGCGGCGGGTCGGCGACCACGCCGGTCTCCCGGACCAACACCCACTCGGCGCCTAGAGTGGAGGCGTCGGCACCGGCACTGTCCCACAGCAGGTTGGTGACAAAGCGACTTCCGTCCCAGCCCGCGTCGACGACGAGGCCAGGCATCGTTTCGCCGGTGCTGGTGGCGGCGACATGCCGGTAAAAGACGTACGGCGACGCGACGCCACCGCGGGGCTGTAGGCGGACCGAATCACCGGAGACTGCAAGCCGGGTCACACCACCCGTAACCAGGTGCTTACCCGCGTCGCTGTCGACGCTGAGGGTGCCGTCACTCAACACGAAGATCAGCAGCTCGGCCTGTCCCGAGGGAAGGTTTAGCACCATCTGGTCACCGCCGGGCCGCAGCGGACCGCGCCAGCCGGATGCGGTGCCCGGTCTGAAAAGGCCGGCGCCAGCACCGTTCCAGAGGGCATCGTTCTGTCCGAGTCGTAAATCGGCGGGAAGGTACCAATCAGGGTAGAGGGCGAAGGCGGGCGTCGATCGCGGATCGCCCAGTCGGTAAGGGGCGCGGAGGTGTCCGGGTATCTCAGCCTCGCGCAAAATGACCTGCGGCATAAGCGCTGCGGCCAGGGCGGCGGTGGAGGGATCGGACAAACCGTCGCTGAGCAAGATGAGATTGCCGGGGCCGAGAACCGAGGCGAGGTGCGACGAGCCACGTCGTTCGTAAGCGGCATTCTGAATCTTATACAAGCGTTGACCGGTGTTGGGAGAACGGGCGTCGTATGAGACGAATACGAGCCGAAATTGGTCCGGGTCGGTGAGCGCATCGAGGGCCGCAGCCGGGAGTCGCGTCAAATCCTCGTCGCGGACGTGCAGATGGGTGACGCCCATCTCCCGCAAGGCCGGCCCGTCCAGAGCTGACCAGGCATAGATAAACTCGATTCCGGGGTAGGGCTCGTTCTGATTATGACCGGCCGCTGTGAACACTCCGTAACGCCCGGTGGCTATGGTCAGGGCGACGGGGACGGGGGAAAGGATGCGCGTTTCGGGCGGCAAGTTGGTCGAAATCCAATCGAAGAACTGGCGGTTCTCGGCGAAATCGGCGGCGTACCGGCTTCGCTGCCGTAGCAGGTCGGACTGGACGCTTGCAGGTAGCGGATAGTTCCAGTCGACGCCTGCGAACGAATTGCGGAGGGCAGGCGCGAGGCGTGGAAGCACGGTCGGGACGGCGACGAAAATGAGCAGGAAAGTGAGCGCCGCGGCCGCCGGCCAGCGTGGAAGGTGTCGCAACGCCAGGTACGAACCTGCGGCCACTGCCAGCGCCAGGAAAAAGCCGGAATACTGAACCAAACGGTCGGCGTCGTCATGCACGGTGTAGACCAGCAATTGGATAAGGATTCCGCCGGTCGCTCCGGCGACGGTGAGCGCGAGCAACGTACGCTGACGGTGGAGAAGCCAAAGGGCCGTCGCGCCTATGAGCAGATGCGGCCAGGCGAGTCCCACGGCGGCGGCGTAAAGACCGGGATGGAGCGGTTCGGCGAACCGGCGCAGGTCTACCAACACTGTCTCAAGGTGGGGGTTGATACCGACGGTGTCGCGGCCGCTGCCGCGCAGGACGGCATCAGTAAGCGGTCCGCCGATCACGACCGCAGCGATCAATGCGGACAGGAGCACGATCGTCAGTCGAACGGCGGCCTGAATCCGGTGGCCGGGTGTGGCGCGGAGCGCGTCGACCAAGAGCAGAGCGGCGATGGCTGCACCGGTCACGGCGAACACTCCGATTTCGGTCAGGGCGAGAAATCCCAGGCCGGCTCCGACCAGCAGGGCGCCGCGCCGGGTCGAATGAATTCGTACGATCCACGCTTGCAGAATGACTGCCCCGAAGGTGAGGCCGAGAAGGCGCTGGGGAAAAAAGATGTTGGCGGGCCCGGCCAGCAGGTCGGCGTGTCGAAATTGATCCTCCCCGAACCAGCCGAGTGCCGCCTGCAGCCCGGTTGGGAAGGCGATGTTGTCCGGGCCGAGGGCGGGCCAGCCGAGCCACAGCGAGCCGGGTGCGAACGCCGCCAGTACGGCGATCGCAATTGACGCCGGGATCGATTCCGTCGCGTGCCGGACGATGGCGAATACCACGAGGATGAGGGCCACGGCGAGCCAGGCATGTTGGAATTCGGCAGCGATGCCGACCGGCAGGCCGCTGATGCCCGACAGCAGGGCCACGTGCAGATCGGCGGCGTAATGGTACGAGGCGGGGGAGTCGGGCGCCCACGGAAGCACGACCGGGAAATTGCCGGCGGCGATGGTGGCGGAGAGGCTGAGGTGGATGGGTTCGTCAGGAAAGAGAACCGAGAGGCGATTGGCGACGAAACCAAAGAGGAGCGCCGCGGTGGCCAAGAGCCCGGACGCGAGCTGCCGGGCGTCGCGGGACAGGCCGGCGATCCTCCCGGCCGAGCGCCACCACAGAATCCCACCCAGCGTGAGGGTCACGACCAGGGACATCCAGGCGGCGGCTGTCGGCGGCAGGGCGTAGTAGAGCCCGGCGGCCACGGCTGATAGGAGGACGACTCCCAGTACCGGAGTGAGCGCCAGGGCACGGCCAATTCCACGAAATTCCGTCAGACGGGCCGCCAGCGGGAAGGTTGCGAGCGAGGCTGCCAGAGTTAGGGCTAGCGTCCCGATTAGGCCGGATATGTATAGGCTGTCGATCGACATTCAGAGATTTGCCCGAATAAGTAGGCCCGACGAGCCGGACATCAGCGCCGAAAGATGATAGCGGTGGGTGCCAGGAGATGGCTGGAGGTGATCGGGTGGCGGGCGGAGTCTACGAATCCGAGGCCGGGGCGTGAAATTTTCGTCCCCGACCGTCCTGGCCGGCTGTTCTCATTCCTGGCTTGCCCGGCGCGGGTCGCCGGCAACATCGAGGGTGGCGGCGTGGGGTTCCAGGTGGACGACAACGTCCTTGACACCGGGAATTTCTGATCTCATCAAGTTCCCTACCTCGTGAGACACGCGATGGCCCTCACGAACAGTCAACTCTGGATCGACCATGACGTGCAGGTCCATAAACATCTCGCTGGGACGGCCACGGGTGCGGACGGCGTGACAATCTCTGACCTCCGGAATGGATTTGGCTATGTACTCGATGAGTTTGGGATCGACGGAGGTTGAATCGAGAAGAACCCATGAGGCGGTTCGGATGACCTTGATGCCACCGGCGACTACGACTCCAGCGACGACCAATCCAAGAACCGCGTCGACCCAGACAAACCCGGCGGTTGTGGCGATCAGACCCACGATGACGGCGGCGGCGACCAGCACGTCGTTGCGGGTCTGCATGAAGTCGGCCAGGAGCAGATCGCTGTCCAGATCGCGGGCCTGGACGCGCTGCCACATCACGAGACCTGCCTTGGCCAGGAGAGCCACTCCCATAACCGCGAAACTCAGCCAACCGATTTCAGGGCCGGTGCCTTCTACAAGCGCAACCACCCCGTTGCGCACAATTAAGGCGGCGGCCACAAACATGAGGATGGCGATGCTGAGAGTTCCCAGGGTCTCGGCCTTGCGGTGACCGTAGGGATGGTCCAAATCGGCCGGCTGGGCGGTGAAAAAGACGGCGATTAGACCGATTATTTCGGACAGGGCGTCGAGAAGGGAGTCGAAGCCGTCGGCCAGGATGCTCACCGAACTGGAGAGCAAGCCCATGACAATCTTGGCGATGGCGATTACAGAGTTGACGGATAGCGCGACCGCCAGTGTTTTGGCGGCGCGCCGATCACGTCTTTTAATGTGTGCGGTTGGTTCCACCGAATCCATCGTGATCTCAGGGACAACGATTCAGTGTAGTGGACTTACCGGGCAGGCTCAGGTCACCCGGCTGACGCAGTGGACGGAGGTACTCGGGCCGGTCGTGCTACGTAATCATGCGGCTCAGGGAGAACGTCGGCTACGCGCTACCAAAGGAAAGGTCGGAGCACTTTTCGCATGCTTCTTCCGATACGAGACCAACTCGCAATAGCTGCCCGAACACAAAACAGCCGGCGCAGAAACCGAAGACCGCTTCCAGTGTCGCGAACGCCACCAACACACCCAGAACGCTGTAGGCAAACAGAGCCGATCCGAATCCGAAATACAAAATGGTGGCCGAGACGGTGAAAATCAGGCCGACCGCCTGAGCGAACTGCTTCGGGGGGCCGGCGACATTTTTTTCAGGCAGGTTCAGCACAGGCACGAGAACCCGGGTGGCCAGTGATCCCAGCGGGCTCAAGGTAGGTCCGGTCAGAACGCGGGCGGCAAAGCCATACGCCAGGACCGGGAGCATCCAGCCAAGGTCAAGACTAATTGTGAGAATCGACAATACGGCCACCATGCTGGCCACCGTCCGGGCGGCATATTCGTTGACTGGATGTGGGAAGGTGAACACTTCGCGCAGGGAACCCATGTAAATCGTTTACCTCGTAGCTGTCGTGGCAGCCATGCCGCCAAATTGTTAAGTAAGCATACCAATTAGTTTAGTAGCAAAACAACGATCATGTGTGATCGCACTCACAAATTTGAGTGGGACTAGTCGATCGCCTGGAAAATGACCCGTTTCCTGGCTCCGACGGCAACCAGGATCGTCCCTCCCTGAGCAAAATCAGCCTCGTTGAGGTAGCGATCGTCCGCAGTGAGCCGCCGCCCGTCGACTGAAACCCCACCCTGACGCAGCAGGCGCTTCGCCTCGGCGTTCGAGGCGGCCAGTCCGGCGCTAACCAGCGCCTGGATCACGGGCAGGCCGTCACGTAGATCGGCGCGACTTATGGTCGTTACTGGAGTTTCTTCACCGGGACGAGATTGGCCTCGGTCCTGGCCGAAGAGCTCCTCGCTGGCTTGCCGCGTCTTCTCCGCTGATTCCTCACCATGCACCAGGTGGGTGAGCTCGAACGCCAGCGTGCGTTGGGCGAGGCGGCCGGCCGGTTCGCCCAGCATGCGCTGTTCGACTTCAGCAATTTCGTCGAGTCCAAGCAGTGTCATCATGCGCAGGTAGGTCATGACGTCGGCGTCGTCTGTGTTGAACCAGTACTGGTACCAGTCAAAAGGAGATGTCTGTTTCGGATCAAGCCAGATAGCTCCTCGAGCGGTCTTGCCCATTTTCTGGCCGGTGGCGGTTGTGAGGAGTGGGAAGACGAGCCCAGACGCCCGTTCTTCGGCTCCGTGCATGCGGCGGATGAAGTCGACTCCGGCGAGGATGTTGCCGTATTGATCCGAAGCGCCGACCTGAAGGCGGCAGTCGTGGTGGGTATAGAGATGGTAAAAATCGTAGGCCTGCATGACCTGGTAAGTGAACTCGGTGAAACTGAGGCCGGCGGCGCTGTCGAGACGGCTGCGGACGGACTCGCGGGAGAGCATGACCGACATCGGAAAATGTTTGCCTACATCCCGCAGGAAGGCGATGAGATCCAGCTCTGAAAGCCAGTCGAAATTGTTGAGCATCAGAGCGGGATTTTCTGAGTTGTCGAAGTCGAGGATGTTGGCGAACTGCGAGCGCTGAGCGTCCAGATTGTCCTGCAGGGTGGAAAGGTCCAGCAGATTGCGTTCTTCGCTCTTTCCGGAGGGATCCCCGATCATGCCAGTACCGCCTCCCATGACCACGATTGGGACGTGCCCGTGCCGCTGGAATCGGGCCAGGGTCAGCAGCGGGATCAAATGTCCCGCGTGCAGGCTATCGGCGGTCGGATCGAATCCGCAGTAGAGGGTGATCGGTTCACGATCAAGCCATTCGCCCAGGTCCGGCTGCGACTGGGAATGAACGAGACCGCGTGCCTCCAGGTCTGCCAGCAGACCGGGGACGACTCCGGAAGTTGTCTTGCTCACTGGTTTGGCGCTCTTCTGATGCTCAAGTAATTCGGCGAATCATGATAATAGGTGGTTGAAGTTTGGTCTCGCCGGACCCGGTTTCAGGTCGGGAGCCGGGCAAATCATGGAAGGGCAGGGAGAGTGGAATTGGGTGATTGCTGCTCGGTAAACGGTTTACCCCAGATGTTTGGCGGAAGAACGGCGCGTCGCGAGGCCAGACAGTATCGGGAGAACGGACTTTCCAAGAGGATCGGGGTGCTCGTGGCTAAACTTCCGACGGATGGGATGGAAGGGGCGCGAGTACTCGACATAGGAGGGGGTGTGGGCGGAGCGCACCTCGAACTCTTGCACCGGGGGGCGGCCGCGGCCGTCCTGGTGGAGGTTGCCCCGGCATACGAGAGTGCCGCCAGGGATTTGGCGAGCGAGCTTGGCCACGTTGATGCGGTGGAATATCGACTCGGAGACTTCGTTGCGCTGAGCGATGGAATCGATCCGAGTGACATCGTCGTGCTTGACCGAGTTGTCTGCTGTTACCCCGACATGCCGGCGCTGGTGGAGGCGTCGGCGGCACGTGCGCGCCGCTTCTACCTTCTGGTCGCACCGCGGGAGAATTGGCTCTGGCAGGTTTTCAAGCAGATGTTCAAAGTGAGGATGTGGCTGACGCGACGCGAGTTCAGATTTTTTTTACACTCACTCTCGGAAATCGATCGGCGGCTGGAGGGTGCGGGCTTTCAGAAGACGTTCGAAACGGAGAGCCGCCTCTGGCGGTCGACACTTTTCGCCCACGAATAGGGTGCCCGGGGCGTCCGGGAAACCCTTGCTGAGCGGTACGGCTCGGATCGTTACTACGTTTGCGCTGATACCTGTACGCTATTGGCCCTTTCTGATTTCGACAGGTCCCGAATACGGGCGATCTGGGGTCAGTGGATGATTGATGTAAACGACTTGCACGCCATGGTCCGGGCGGAGATTCGAGCTCGAGCGGAAGAGGGCTGCGATGTCAGCGCTGTGATAGAGCGAATGGAGGAGCTGGGGGAGACGCGCGCCGCATCCTCAAATCTGGAGGGGTTGCTCGAGAGCCTTGGAGAGTTGGAGCCAGGTTCGAATTATCCGTTTGATGAGCCGGGTGATCTTGATGCTATTCAGGCCGCCCGTCCCGCCGACGTTCCCGGTCGGTTCGCGGTAACCGGCGACCTGCAGGATCGGATACTGGGAGCCTGGCTGGGCAGGTGTGCCGGTTGCCTGCTGGGTAAGCCGGTGGAGCTGTTGAGTCGTGCCGAGATAGTCACATATCTGAAGGCCGCCGGCGAGTATCCGCTGGCTCGGTACTTTCCGCTGCTGGAGGTGAATCCGCTGGAGCGGCCGTTGCACCGTTTCGCGGGGGAGTCCACGCGCGGAAACTTCGACTGCATGCCGCGTGACGATGATGTCGATTACATGATCATCGCCTTGCACATTTTGGAACAGTACGGACGAGATTACGTGGCGGAGGATGTGGGCCGGGAATGGCTGTTGCTGTTGCCGATCCATATGGTGTTCACCGCCGAGCGAGCTGCCTACAGGAATTTGGTGAACGGTCTTCAGCCGCCGGACACGGCAACATTTCGGAATCCTTACCGGGAATGGATCGGGGCGCAAATCCGGGCCGATGTGTTCGGCTACGTGTGCGCGGGCGATCCTGAGTCGGCGGCGGCGCTGAGTTATGAAGATGCGGTGCTTTCGCACGTGAAAAACGGGATCTACGGCGAAATGTTTGCCGCGGCGATGGTGGCTGCCGCCTTTGGAGCGGGCGATCCTGAATCAGCTTTGCTGGCCGGGATGGCCCAAATCCCGAGGACAAGCCGCCTGTACGAGGCGCTCTCAAATACTCTTGCCTGGAGCGCAGATCACGAAAATTGGGAGGACGCGCTGGAGCTCGTGATGACCAATTACGGCGAGTATCACGCGGTTCATACAATCAACAACGCCTGTTTTGTTGCCCTGGGGCTCCTGTATGGCGATGGAGATTTCGGGAAGTCGATTGCGATCGCGGTGGAATGTGGGATGGACACCGATTGCAATGGCGCCACTGTTGGCTCGGTACTGGGAGCGATGTTGGGGGCCAGGCAGCTGCCTACCCAATGGACTGATCCCCTGCAAAATCGGGTGCGCAGCATGGTCGCCGGATTCGACAACAGCCGCATCACTGATCTGGCAGACAGGACGCTTCGGCTAACGGAATAGCCAGATCGGGTTGGGAGGGTGGCAGGACGTGGAAGCTCCGGAACGTTTCACGCTTAATGTCAATCGAGGAAGGTCGCTCGGGGTTCGGACGGGCCTCAGGGCTGCGGTCCCGGGCAACCAGGTCAAACTCCGAAAGTCGCCATCTCGATTACTTGATGCTCGCGGGCCGACTCGTAAATCGCGTGCAGAAGCCGGATGGTGTTCAGATTGTCCTCCGCGGAAGGATCGGGCGTGCCGTCGTCCTCTACGGCACACATCAGAGATGCCATGGGGCCGATAAAAGCATCCGGCACGCGACGTTCGGGGATGAACACTTCCGTCCACTCCTTGGTCGGCAGGTGGCTCGACCACAGGGACAGGGTCTCCGGATTGCCCTCGACGTCGCCGGTGAAGAGATCGTAGTCGCCAGAGATCACCCCGTCCGTTCCCTCAAAACGAAACCGGGCGAAGTTCTTGCCGGAAGGATTGTCGGTGGATGAGTGCACCAGCACCGTATGGTCAGCGTCGTATTCCAGCACGGTGGTGGAGCGAGTCTCCTTGGTCGAATCTGATTCTGGGGGGGCGCCGGTGGAACAGTAAACGCGGTCGGGCTCGCCGAAGA
>CAUYYU010000038.1:0-11491 GCA_963577415.1 Chloroflexota bacterium | reverse complement strand
CCTGGAAGTGCGAGCCGGGGAGATATTTGGGTTCCTCGGCCCGAATGGCGCCGGGAAGTCCACGACGATCAGGATTCTGTTGGATCTGATTCGACCGACTTCGGGGAAGGCGTCGGTTATGGGGATAGATGCGCAGGCGGAAACGGTGCGGGTGAGGCAGGCGGTTGGCTATCTGCCCGGGGAAGCGAGCTTTTACGACGAACTGAAAGGAAACGCGTTTCTGGACCTGGTGGCCCGGGTAGGAAATCGGAAATCGTTGCGGCGGGCGGAGCTGTTGGAACGGTTGGAGCTGGATGCCTCTCGCAAGATCGCGCGCTATTCGCGCGGGATGAAACAGAAGCTGGCGGTGGTGGCGGCGCTGCAGCACGATCCGGAGTTGCTGATTCTGGACGAGCCCACGTCCGGGCTCGACCCGCTGGTGCAGCAGGAGTTCTACGCGATTCTGAGGGAATTCAGCGCCCGGGGGAGGACGGTGTTCTTCTCGTCGCATGTGTTGAGCGAGGTAGAGCGGCTCTGCGACCGGGTGGCGGTGATTCGAGAAGGGGAAATCGTGACGGTGGACGAGATTGCGGCGCTGCGGAAGAAGATGGTGCGGCGGCTGGTGGTCACGTTCGCGGAGCCGGTGGCGGCGGGTTGGTTGGAAGTTCCGGGAGTCACGGTAATTTCGGCGGAGGGAGAGCGGGTGGCGATGGATGTGACGGGGGGGCTGGATGGGCTGATCAAGCGACTGGCTCAGTTCGAGATTGTGGATATGGAATTTGACCGGCCGAGCCTGGAACAGACGTTTCTGGAGATGTATGCTGGGGACGAAGGCGAGGACGGCGATGACGGCGATGTTTAGCCTGGTGGGGGCGACTTTACGCGGACGGCGGTCGGTGATGTTCTGGTTTGGGTTGGGTGGGGCGGCGCTGGCGCTGCTGATCGTGGCCTTGTACGACACCGTCAGCCAGGGGTTTGACATGCAGCAATATGTTGACGCGATGCCGGAGGAGCTGCTGGCTGCGTTCGGAACGCCGGCGGAGGGGCTGAGCGGAGACACCTTCCCGTTTGATATCTACATGTCGTCCCAGTTCTTCTTATGGTTTGCGCTGGCGGTGGCGGTGTGGGGTTTGATCGCCGGGTGCGGGCTGATTGCCGGGGAGGTGGAGAATGGGACGATAGACATGATGCTGGCGCAGCCGGTTCGACGGGAGCGTTACATCCTGGCGCGGTTCGCGGGAGTGCTGGCGGTTCTGCTGGTGATCGCGCTGGCCTGCTGGGTGGGACTGCTGGCCGGGCTAGCCATGACAGATGTGGAAACGCGCATTCTGGGTCTGTTGATTGCATGCCTGCAGATGGCCCTGCTGGGGCTGGCGGTGGCGGGGGTGGCGCTGGTGATATCGGTATGGACGCTGGGTACGCGTAGATCGCAGATGGTGATGGTGGGGCTGCTACTTGCCCAGTACGTGATGGATCTGGTGTCGAAGATTTCGGCGGACCTGGAGTGGCTGGGGCCGCTCAGCCTGTTCCACTATTTTGACTCGGCGAAGATCGTACGAACCGGGAGTGCGGATGGGGTAGCGATAGTGGTGCTCGTTGGGGTGGCGCTGATTGGCGTGGTCGCCGCCACGATGGTGTTCGCCCGCCGGGACATGGCGCGGTAGGCCGCCGGGGTTCTATTCGGCGAGATCGTTTAGCCCGTCGACGTCGAGGACGAGAATTTGGCGGCGGACGCGCTTGATGACGTAGAGGGCGTCGCCGTAGTCACCCTGGTTGAAGATGACGTCGCCGCGTTTGTGGGATTCGTCGTCCATCAGCCCGGCCAGTCCGGCGCGGCGGGCGTGCTCCAATCCCTCGAAGAGGGGTACCCCCCCAACTCATCCTGAGCCGGGGTCGATTTTCCGATGTATATCCGCATTGGCATGTGGATATACCCCGAGAGATGTTCAATTCAGCAGAAGGGGGAGAAGTCGTAGCCACTCGCGGAAAACCCACGGACCTTCGATGGGCGCGTCTCATTGTGGCATGCCTGAGGCCGGTTGGGTGGTATTGGAGATCACCGGTTCGCTCGGAACGGCCCGAGATTGGACCCGGGGGGCGGCTAGCGGACCGGTGACGAGAATGCTCGGAGGAGGCTATCGCACCATGTGCATGGGCATGATGACGTGCGCGTAGGTATGATCGTCGAGGGGGCGCAAGAGGCCGGGACTGGTGGCCCCGGATAGGAGGATTTCAAGTTCCTCGGTGTCCAAGATGTTCAGGCAATCGCCGAGAAACCGGGCGTTGAAGGCGATGAAGGTGTCTTCGCCCTCGACGGTTGCGTCGACCTGGCCGGTATTCTCGCCAAGATCGGCGGAGCGGGACGAGACGACGATCTTGTTGGGGCCGGCGTCTTCGTCGCCGGTCTGGACCCGAATGACGTTGGAGCCGCCGCGAGCGAAGATGGCGGCGATGCGAGAGGCCTTGGCCATGGCGTCGGCGCGGACGACGATACGAGTCTGGTGATCGGCCGGCAGTAGCTGCTCGTAGTTCGGAAACTGGCCCTCGACCAGCAGGGAGACCACCTCGGTGTTGGCGATGCGGAAGGCGATGTGGGTTTTCTGGGGACTGATGACAATCTCGACCTCCTCGGTAGCGTCGGCGAGGATGCGGGAAAGTTCGATCATGCTGCTGCGAGGGACGACGACCTGTATGTCGCTTTCAACCCCGGTGTCGGCCTCCAGCCGTTTTACGGCGAGACGGTAGCCGTCGGCGGCAGCGAAGACGACCTCGTCCGCTTTTATGGTCATGCAGACGCCGGAGAGCACCGGGCGGCTGTCGTCGGTGGCGCAGGCGATGACGGTCAGGTCGATCATGTTCTTGAGGAAGCCCGGATCAATTCGGAGCACGGTGCCGTCATCGGAGGCGGGGATGGAAGGAAAGTCGTCGGCGCTGATGCCCTTCAGGGTGGAGTAGGAAATGCCGCAGGAGATGCCGAGTTCGAGGGTGTCGCTGTCGAGGGTGAGTTCGACGGGCTCGGCGGCGAGCTGGGTGACGAGCTCGGTGAGATGACGGGCGGGGACGGTGACGGCGCCTTCGGCTTCGGTTTTGCAGCCGATCAGGACGGTGGTTGAGATTTCCATGTTGGTAGCGGAGAGCTTCAGCATGGAATTTTCGGTGGCGATCAGCACGTTGGCGAGCACTGGTAAGCTGCTGCGGGTCGCTACGGCGCGGTTAACGACCGATAGCGCTTTGCTGAGGTTTTCCTGAACGCAAATGACCTTCACCGATGTCTCCCCTGCTGAATCGCGCCGCTCCGCTCTGCCATGGAGCCTCCTTTCCGACAGTATGCCCAATCAGCGGCCAGTATGCGACAGGCGGGTGCGGACCACTACATATTGTGGTCGGGGCGAATTCTCACGGTTGATTTGCATAGCTGCCGATGGCGGTCTGTTCGCGGGCGCTGATGGTGGCTGAGCGCCATCTCGGGTGGTGGCCGGGAATCACATTATTGGTGGTGACGCTGGCGGTGGTGGCGGTGTATTACCGGCAGATATTCGAGGGACTGGTCCCGGCCGGTTACGACGTGCAGACGTACTTTTTTCCGCTGCGGTCGTATACGCGAGATGCGCTGCTGGACGGGCGAATCCCGTTGTGGACGCCTGAGGTATTCATGGGAGCGCCGGTGCTGGCGAACCCGCAGGCGGCGGTGTTTTACCCTCTGAATCTGTTGCTGTTGCCACTGGAGCCTGCGAAGGCGCTGGCGGCAACGGTGGTGCTGCATGTGTGGATCGGTGGGGTCGGAATGGCGCTTTTCGTCCGGCGAGTCTTGGGCCTGAATCGGGGTGCGGCGGTGGTGGCAGCGCTCGCGTTTTCGCTGGGTGGGGTGATGAGCGCGCAAACGGGTCACCCGAACCAGCTGGCGGCGATCGCCTGGATACCTTTTTTGCTCTGGGCAGTGGATCGGACGGTGGGGCGAGCGGGTGATGCCGGTGGGTGGCGAATCAGTCGGTTGGGGCCGGTGTTGGGGCTGGCGGTGGTGGTGGCGTTGCAGGTCACGGCGGGGCATCCGCAGCAGGTTTATATCGCGCTGCTGATTGTGGCGGGTTACGCGATATTCAGGCTGGCGCGGCTGTATCGGGGTGGCGGCTGGCGCTCTGCTGGATTGAGGGTGGGTTGGCTGGTGGCCGGCCTGGTGCTGGGAATGGCGATTAGCGCCGTGCAACTGCTGCCGGCCCTGTTCCTGTCGGCACAATCGATTCGGGCGGGCGGTTTGCCCTTGTACGAGTCGGGCTCGTTCTCGTTGAGACCAGGCGATCTGGGCCCGGCGCTGCTGCCGGCGTTCACGGACGCTCCGCGCAGCCAGGAATTTCTGGCGTTCGTGGGATTCACCGGGCTGTGGCTGGCGGGAGTGGGATTGACGGGAAGGCGGCATCGAGGGCTGGCGCTGGCGCTGGTGGGGGCGGGGGCGCTGGCGTTGCTGCTGGCGGCGGGACCGGAGCTGCCATTCTTTCGACTGGCGCATCGCTGGCTGCCGGGGTTCGATCTGTTTCGAGTGCCGGCGCGCTGGCTGGTGGTGGTGAATCTGGCGCTGGCGCTGCTGGCGGGATTGGGGGCTGAACGGTTGGCAAGCGGCGGAGATGGACGGCGGCTGCCGGTGATCGGATTCGGGGTGGGGCTGGCGGTGATGTTGGCGGTGGGATTGACGTCGATTATCGGTGTAGAGTTGCCGGGGAGAGTCCTGATTGCGTGGCTTGTGGTGGGGCTGGCGACGGGCGTGCTGGTGGTGGCGATCGCGTTGCGGCCTGGGCGGTTGCTGTGGCTGCTGGCGCCGCTGCTGGCGGTGGAATTGTTCTTCGCGGTGAGAACGTTGGAGCTGGCGAGGCCGATCCCGGCGGAGGCTTTTTCTGGTTCGGGGCCGGTGTTGGCAGTTGTGCCTGTCGGATCTGATGGGGCACGGGCGCTGGGACTGGCCGATCCTTCGTACGAAGTTAATGACGTGGATCGGGCGGCTTATGCCAGCGAGTATCTGGAACGGATTGGGTCGGAGTCGTTCCGGCAGTTCCTGGTGGCGTTGAAATATCGAGACACGCTGAGTCCAAATCTGGCGAACGCCTATGGCCGGCCCAGCCCGGATGGGTATGACGGCGGGGTGCTGCCGCTGCGGGATTACGTGCGCTTCACGAGCGCGTTTCTAGCGGGGGCGGAGACGGCGCCGGATGCCTTGCTGCGGAATCAGTTTGAAGCTGTTCCGGAGTCGTGGGTTCTGGATTTGATGGGTGTGGGGTATCTGCTGACCGATCGCAAAGACGACCTGGAGATCGATGGCGTGTTCGTGGATATGGAAGAGGAGATTCGGGTGGAGGGCCCGGGAGAGCGGGTGATCCGGCTGGCGGACCCGGCGCTGGTGGAGACGGTGGTGGTGGTTGGATGGTCGGAGGGGGTGGGTGGGGTGCGGTTGGAACTGCTGTTCGACGGTGGGGTGGTGGCGGCGATAAGGCTGCCTGCTGCCGGGGAGTTTCGGTTGGTGGAAGAGATTTCGCTCAGCTTCGTCGATGGATTTAGAGTCGTGGTCGCGGACGGCGCGAAGGTGGCGATCGGAGGAGTGACGCTGACGGACCCGGGGGGAGGTCAACGACCGGTGGTGCTGTCGGACGACCCGGAGATGGATTTGATCTGGTGGACGGATGTGAAGGTCTATCGGCTGCGTGACCCGGCGCCGCGGGCGGCGGTGATGAGCGAATTCGGCCTGGCGGCGGGACCGGAGGAGGCGGTGGCGATGATGCAGGTGGGTGGCGGACTGGATTCCCGGCGAGCGGTGGTGCTGGAAATACCGGACGGCCTGGGGGAACCATCGACGCCGGTGCTGGAAGGGATCGCGGACTGGCTCCGCGCGTTGGCGGTGCTGCCGCCGAAGGGGCGTTTCGGCGTGGTTGATGAGGCGGTTCGGGCGGAGTTGGAGGCAGGTTCCGTTTCGCTGGATCGGGGAAGCGGCTGGTGGCGCCTGGACTCGGCTGATGGGCGGCTGAAAATCGTGGATTACGAGCCGGAACGGGTGTCGTTAAGAATTTCGTCAACCGGGCCGTCATTGTTGCTGCTAAAGGATGCGATCTACCCGGGCTGGAAGGTGGAGGTTGATGGGGTGGAGATGCCGTTGCTGCGAGCCAACGTGCTGCATCGAGCGGTCCTGGCGCCGGCCGGGGAGCATGTAGTGGAATTCGTTTACGAGCCGCCGGAAGTCGCCACCGGTCGCGTGATCTCGCTGGTGGCCATGGTTGTATTTATGGCGCTGCTGGCAACGTTTGCCCTGGAACGTTGGAAGAGGCGGGAGATGGGTCGGTGAAGATCGCGATGTTTGCGCCATTCGCCCTTTGGCCGAAGGGGACGACGGTGGCGCGGGTGCTGCCGATGGCGCGGGCGCTGGTGGCGGCCGGGCACGAGTGCCTGGTGGTGGTGCCGCCTTATGACAACCCAGGGGAGGTGTGGGACCCCGAACGGGAGGGGGCGCTGACGGTGGAGTGGCTGCGGGTGCCGGGGGCGAGATTGCCGCTGGTGGGGGCCGGGATCGCGCAAGCGGCGCTGACGGTGAGCGGTTTTCGGCGGATGAAGGCGTTCGACCCCGATGTGTTCCACGTATTCAAGCCGAAAGCGGTCTCCGGGGCGGTGCAGGGTCTGTTGTGGCGATTTGGGGGTTGGGCCGCGGTGGTGCTGGATTGCGACGACTGGGAGGGCCGGGCGGGCTGGTCGAGGCTGGAGTCGTACCCGCTTCCGCTGAAGATGGCATTCGACGTGCAGGAGCGGGCGTTGCTGGGTCGCAACGACGGGGCCACGGTGGCCAGTTATGAGTTGGAGGAGCGCATGCGGGGGCTGGACCCGGAGCGGCCGGTGGCGCGGATCGCGAATTTCCACGATCCGGGGCGTCACGCCGGCTGGCAGGACCCGGAACGCCGGGGGGAAGGGCGGCGGCTGATGGGGCTGGATCTCGAGGTGGCGGTGGGCCTCGTCTACTCGCGGTTTTTTGATTATCCGGTGGAGGGTTACGGGGAGCTGATAGGGCGTTTCTTGCGACTGGCGCCGGCGGCGCAGGTGGTGGTTGGAGGGGCTGGCATGTACGGTCAGCAGGAGCGGCTGCGGAAATTGCTGGAGGCGACGGGGGTGGGGGACCGGGTTACGTGGCTGGGATGGCTAGAGGCGGACGAAATTGGGGCGACGCTGGCGGCGGCGGATGTGGCGCTGATGCCGGCGCTGGACACGGTGGCGGGACGTTCCAAGTGTCCCGCGCGACTGGTGGATTTGCTGGTGGCCGGGACGCCGGTGGCGGCTCATGACGTGGGCGAGGCCCGCACTTATGTGAAGGACGGGCGGAACGGCAGGCTGGTGGCGCCGGGGCGGGCCGATGAACTGGCGGAAGCGGCGGTGGAACTGCTGGACGAGGGCGCACGGGAGCGGGCACGGGCTTACGGAGATGAAAGATTGGCGGGCGATTTGTCGCCCGAGCGAGCGGCGGCGGGGCTGATTGAACTTTATGAAGCAGCGAGACGGAGGCGGGGACAACGGTAGCGGAGAGTGGTTATGGCGTGGGGGTGGGGCGGATCTCTTCCGGTTCGACGGTTGGGGTGGAAGTGGGCTCAGGGGTGGGTGTCTCGGTTGGGAGGGGTGTCGGAGTGACGGTGACGCCAGGCGGTAGTGCGGCGTCGTCGGAGGGCACGGTGGTGGGGCCGCGAGTGGGTATTGGCGTGGGAGTGGAAGTCGGGGTGGGAGTGTCCTCCGGCACAGGCTCGGGTTCCAGGGTGACGACGACGGTCTCGGGTTCGACCGATTGCAACTCAGTGTCGGCGGGCGAGAGCACGACGGGTCTGATTTCGTGGGTACCGGCGCCGCGCCCGGCCATGGTGACCTCGGCGCGGATGTCGCCGATCTCGAGGGACTGGAGACGTTCGGCGGAACCGACGAGCACGACCTGCACGGAGATGGGGGACACGGACGGGATGAGGCCGTCGGATACATCGGTGACCACAACTCCGACGACGAAGGAGGCGGTGGCCTCGATGGTGGTGAGGTTAACGATGACGCGTACCTGGGCGTCGGCGCGGACGAGGATGATGCCGTCGGGGACGATAAGACTGACGTCACTGGTGACATCCTCGGTGGCTCCGCCGATGTCCACTGGCTCAATCAGTAGCTGGTCAACGTTTTCGATGGTCTCCGGCGCGCCTTCAATCTCGACACTGCCGGGAATGATGGTGTAGCGATTGGGGACGTTGCCGGGGGCGGGGACGCCTACAACCTGGGCGCGGATGGGAACGGTCTTTCTGACAGTGATCGCGATTATCGGAACCTGCACGTCGATGAGTCGGGACGCGGCCTGGACTCCCAGGACTTCTTCCCCCGAATCGTTGACCGGAACTCCCGACACCTGGATGGACAGGCCGGTGGAGGCGCCGGTGAGATCGATCTCGGCCTGAAGGGCGGACACCTGCCGGACGGCGGTTTCGGCCCCGAGGATATCGACGGATTGTGGATTGTAGATGACGTCTTCGGATCGAAATCCTGGGTCGGGAACACCGTGCAGAATCAGACGGACGGGGACGGGCAGGACGATGCGGTTTTCGAGCCGGATTGGGATGTTGTCGGGGGTGATGCGCTGGATTTCGACGCCGGGGTCGGCGGTTTCGACGGAGACCGGAAGGAGATGGAGGCCGTCATCGAGACCGGTGAGATCGACCCGAGCGACGAAGCTGCGGATGGTGAGGACGCTCACGCTTTCGCTCGAGCCGCGAACCGAGACCTGGATCGGCTCGACGTCGCCGACGAGAACCAAGTCGTCGGCGATGCCGACCGGGTCGACGGCGATGTTCCCGGGGATTGTGACGGTAGTAGTGGGGTTTTGGTCGAGGGTGATGCCGATCCAAACAATACCGGCCATGAGGGCGGCGAGCCCGAACCGTGGATTTAGAAGCCCGCTGAGAAAACGCCGGAGGCGTCGGAGCCGGAGGGCTATTGGAATTTCGCGGGCCACGCTACCGCCTGGCGAGCCAGGCGGCGAGGCCCTGCAAAAGGGGCCGTCTGCGCGGGGAGCGGGTGCGGAAGAGCGCCCGCAGCCGCCGGCGAAGCTGATCTTCGTTGAGATGGCGGGCGAGTTTGCCATCGACGGCCATCGAAATGCCGCCGGTCTCCTCGGAGACGATTACGGTGATTGCGTCGGATTGCTCGCTGATGCCGAGTCCGGCGCGGTGACGGGAACCAAGGTGTTGCTCGCGGTTGACGGACTCGCTCATGGGAAGCACGCAGCCGGCGGCGACGATGGTGTGGCCGCGGACGATCACGGCGAGATCGTGCAATTCGGAGTTTGGATAGAAGATCGTCAACAGGAGCTCGGGGGAGATGGTGGCGTTGAGACGGGTGCCGGTTTCGGCGATTTCCTCCAGGCCGGACTCCCGTTCGAGAACGAGCAGCGCTCCCCAAGACCGCCGGGAGAGATCGCCGGCTGCCTGAGTGACGCTATCGACGAGGCGCTCGACGGTGGGAATGTCGGCCTGGCCGAACGGATGGGCAAGATAGCCGCCGGTGCGGCCAAGCCTTTCCAAAATCCGTCTTAGCTCGGGCGCGAAGAGGAGGGCGACGACCAGAATGATCCCCGGAAGGGCGTTTTCAAGAATCCAAATGATGAGCGTCAACTGGAAGACGCGGCCGACGACATTCAGCAGGACAAACAGCACCAACACGCCGCGCAGGAGGATGTCGGCTTGGGTGCCCCGGATCAGGGTGAGGACAGTGTATAGGAGCAGGGCGACGACGACGATCTGGATAACGGCGGAAAGATCGAACTGGCTCTTCAGATATACGAGCTGATCCAGCACCGAGGCTCTCGCGCGCGAAAGACCCAACAGACGATGGGTCTCGACTCAGCGTAGCGCCTAGTTGAGTTCTTTGAAAGCATCCGGCCCACGGATGAGGTGGACGAGAAGGGCCTTCTGGGTGTGGAGGCGATTTTCGGCCTGGTCGAAGACGACCGATCGGGGACCGTCAATGACTTCGTTGGTGACTTCCTGGCCACGATGCGCGGGCAGGCAGTGCATGAAGATGGCGTCGTCACCGGCCGCATCCATGAGGTCGGCGTTCACCTGGTAGGGGCCGAAGGCCTGGAGGCGGGATTCGAGCTCGTCTTCGAGTCCCATGCTGATCCAGGAATCGGTGTAGACGGCGTCGGCGCCGCTGACTGCTTCTCGGGGGTCGCGAACGACCTGGATGGAGGTCGATCCGTTGGCGACCGCCCGGGCTTCGGCGATGGCGTCGGGACTGGGCTCGAATCCATCCGGGCAGGCCAGGGTTATGGACATGCCGACCCGGGGAGCCGCGGCGATAAGGGAGTTGGCGACGTTGAAGCCGTCGCCGATGTACGCCAATTTGAGACCTTCCAGACGACCCTTGCTCTCGCGGAGGGTTAGCAGGTCGGCGAGTATCTGGCAGGGATGGCTCCGGTCGCTGAGGCCGTTGATGACGGGCACGTCGGCGGCGTCGGCCAGCTCGGTGAGGGTGGAGTGAGTGAAGACCCGGGCCATGATGGCGTCTACCCAGCGGGTCAGGTTGCGGCCCACGTCGGCGATGGACTCGCGCACGCCCATCTGGAGGTGCTCGTGGGCGAGATCGACGGCATGGCCGCCGAGCTGCGACATGCCGGTTTCAAAGGTGGCCCTGGTCCGGAGGGAAGGTTTTTCGAAGATCATCGCCAGGGTCCGTCCCGCGAGCAATGGATGGCGGCCGCCGTTTTTCAGGGCCGACTTGATGGTGGCGGCGCTGTCGAGGAGGAGGCTCAGCTCGTCGGCGGAGAGGGTAGCGAGGTTCAGCAGATCACGACCGAGAAGCCCGCTTTGCGAATTCAAATGGAACTGTCTTTCCCGGTGTGAGTGGCCAGCGGTGGAAATTGGAAGGTGCGGAGTATATCAGTGAGTCACCGGGCCGAAGCCGGATTCGCTCAGTAGGCGTAGCCGATGTCGACGCCGATGAAATAGAACTTGATGATCTGCTCGGCGGCGTAGCCCAGATTGGCCAGTTTGTTGGAGCTTTGCAACGGCATGCCAACACCATGGCCGACGAACCAATCATCGGCGCTGACGGGGTCTTCGACACCCGTCGCCCAGGGACGGGCGGAGCCCCAGCCGGCGTCTTCGTGGCTGATGGTGTAGCCGCCGGCTTGGGTGAAAAATGGGGCCTCGATTATCTCGCCCTGGTAGGTGATGACCTGCCCGCGGGTGGCCTCGGTGGCCTGCCGCAGGCGGGGTCCGTCGAGCTCGCGGACGAATCCGCGATAGAACATGTGGCGGGTGAAATAGGACGGTGTGTGGGTGGTGGAGGAGGCGATGTCGAAGGGCTCGAAATTCTTGATTTTCAATCTGGCCTGCACGGCCAGCGCGTAGCTGCGGAAGGTGATCACGGAGGCCTTGAGAGATTCCCAGGGCGCTTCCTCGCCCTGCTCGATCAAGCCGACCAGGTAGTCGTTGACGGGCAGGATGTCGATCAGCCAGGCGCTTTC
>CAUYYU010000037.1:0-11526 GCA_963577415.1 Chloroflexota bacterium | reverse complement strand
TCCAGCGCCTGGTCGACGTGCCAATCGTGGGTGATGAGGTCCTTCACGTTAAGCCGTTTTTCGGCCAGCATCCCGAGGATTTCGCGGGTGCCGGCCACGTCGAAGCCGCACGGGAAGGTCATGGTCAAGCGGCGGTGATGGGCTTCGTCGAAGTCGATCTCAATTGGCTCCACGAAGTATCCCTGCATGCAGATCTTGCCCGACTTTTCGGAGTCGTTGCAGGCGCCGCGCACGGCTTCCAGCATCATGGGCATCGTGTCGCTGCGTCCGGTGCACTCCACGATGATGTCCGCCCCGGCCGCCTGCTCGGCCTGCACCGCCGCCACCACATCTTCCGTCGATGAATTGATCGCCACATCGGCGCTGACCTTCCCGGAAAGCTCCACGCGGCGATCCAGGATGTCGGCGGCGATCACCCGAGCACCTCTGTCCCGATAGATTTGCGCGGCCATCTGGCCGATCATCCCCTGACCCAACACCAGCACCAGATCGCCTGCCTGTGGTTGGGTGAGATTACGACCCACCACCGGGGTGGAGGCGACCCCGCCCATGCTCGCCTCGATGTCGCTCACCGCATCCGGGATCGCGACCACCATGGCGGCGTCGTGGCAGCCGAAACCGGTGTAGTTGCCCGCCACCGGGCCGATGGGATCGCTGGCTTCGAGCCGGGTGCGGTTGAGGCCGACGAAGACTCGGTCGCCCTCCTTCAACGAGTCCACTCCCGACCCGACTTCCTCCACCACCCCCACCCGCTGATAGCCGTAGATCGTGGGGTAGCGATCCTGCACGCCGCGATAAAGGCCCCGGATCATCCAGCCGTCCGTGCCCACGCTGATGCCGGTCAGGGTGGTCCGTACCAGCACCTCGCCGGGGTCGGGCTTGGGAACGTCAACTTCCCCAATTTCGACCTCGCCGACGCCGGTGAATATCACCGCCTTCGTTCGCATGTAAGCCCGCCGATCTCACTCCCGCGAATCCCACGACAGGATGGCAGTATGCTCGGCGGGCAGCACGATCGCAAAAACGGATTTTCGATGGCAAAAGCGACTGCCCGACGGAGCAAGAAGCCGGCGGCGAAGAAATTCAAGACCCGATCGTGGCGCGAATCCAGAGCCGCCCGAAGCGAGCGCATGGATGAGATCGTGCGCCGTCTGCACGAACTCTACCCCGAGGCCGACTGCGCCCTCAGCTACTCGTCACCGTGGGAACTGCTGGTCGCCACGATCCTGTCGGCCCAGTGCACCGACGAGCGCGTGAACAAGGAAACTCCCGCCCTCTTCGCCCGCTACCCGACCATCGAGGCGATGGCCGCGGCCGGGCAGGAGGAGATGGAAGAGATGGTGCGGCGGACGGGATTCTTCCGCAACAAGGCGCGGGCCATCCGCGAGGCGGCGGCGGCGATCGTGGAAAACTTTGGCGGTGAACTCCCCCGGGATCTGGATCAGCTGCTCACCCTGCGCGGGGTGGCCCGCAAGACCGCCAACGTCGTCCTGGGCACGGCCTTCGGCATCCCCTCGGGCGTCGTCGTCGACACCCACATCGGCCGTCTGAGCCAGCGGCTGGGACTTACCAAAGAGACGAGCCCGGAGAAGATCGAGCAAGTGCTGATGGAGCTGATGGATCGGGATGAGTGGATCTTCACCGGGCACGCCATCATCTGGCACGGGCGACAGGTCTGCGATGCCCGCAAGCCGCTCTGTTCCGAGTGCCGACTGAGCGACATCTGCCCGTCGTCGATCGCTGAGAAATAAGAGGCACGACGTGCGTGTGCTGATGACCGGCGCCAGCGGCTATATCGGTCGCCGGCTGACTCCAGCGCTGGTCGAAGCCGGGTATGAGGTGTGGGGACTGTCGCGCAATCCGGCCTCCTCTCGCTTCGACCCGACCATCGCCCGGACATTTCCCTGGCAACCGCTCTCGGGGTCTCCTCCGGCCGAAGCCCTGTCCGGAGTCGACGCCGTGATCCATCTGGCCGGGGAGTCCGTGCGCGGACGCTGGAACGCCCGCAAAAAGGAAGCCATCCGCGACACCCGCGTGACCGGAACCGCCAACCTTGCCTCCGGTATTGTGGCGGCCGATCCCCGCCCCACCACCCTCATTTCCGCCAGCGCGATGGGTTACTACGGGCTCGAAACTGGCGACGATCTCATGACCGAGGATTCTCCGCCCGGCTCGGACTTTCTCGCCGAGGTCGGCGTCGGTTGGGAGGCGGCCACGGAACCGGCCGCTGCCGCCGGACTGCGAGTTGTGTTGTTGCGAACGTCGCTGGTTTTGGGCGACGCCGACGCGCTGCCGGCGCTGCTGCCATCGGCGCGAATGGGACTCGGCGGACCCATCGCCGGCGGCCGCCAGTGGTGGTCGTGGGTCCATCAGGACGATCTGACCGGCATGGTCCTGCACGCGCTGATGAACGACTCGCTGAGCGGTCCGCTGAACCTCACCGCCCCCGGAGCGGTGCGCCAGCGCGAATTCGCCCGGGTGTTGGGTCGGGTGCTGGGACGGCCGGCCTTCATGCCGATGCCGGCGTTCGCGATGCGACTGCTGATCGGCGAGTTCGCCGACGGCATCATCCACGGACCTCGAATGTCATCCGGCAAGGCGCTTGAGTCGGGCTATACCTTCAAATTCCCCGAGCTAGAACCGGCCCTGCGAGACCTTTTGTAGGTGCCTCAACCGGCCAGTTAGAAGCCACCAGGGGGCCTGGCGGTCGAGGCGAGCCGGAGCATTGCCTAGAATCACTGGACACAGCCAGCCCAACCGCCGGAGGCCCCATGCCAACCGCCAACATCGACGCCGCCTCGAAATTCTCCGCCGAGAAGATGCAGAAGAACTCACTCTTCGCCAGCGACCAGCTTTTCTGCGACGTCTACTGCCTGGAGCCCGGCCAGGAACAGCGCGTGCACGCCCACGCCGGCTCGGACAAGATTTACTACGTCCTCGAGGGCAGCGGCGTCTTCACCCTGGGTGAGGCTTCAAGCGAGCAGAGCGCCGGTGACGTCGTCCACGCTCCCGCCGGCATCGACCACGGCGTCCGCAACGATTCCAGCGCCCGCCTCCGCTGTCTCGTCGTCATGGCCCCGCCGCCATCGCATTAGTCCTCGGCGCCGAGTTCCCGGTGCAGGTCCAGAACCACCGTGTCCGAGTTGTCCGCCGGGTATGGCGGGGCGGTGATGAAGAGCACGCGCGCCGCCGCCTCACCGATGCAGCGGAACTCCAGCGACTGGCCCGGCAGGGTCACGACGGCCTCGCCGGCGGCTAGCCGCACCGACCCGGTCGCGCCGGCCTCGGCGTCGAAAGAAAGCACCTCCACCTCTCCGCTCACCACGTAGGTGATCTGCTCGATTGTCCTATGAGCGTGGACTCGATACCGCGCTCCCGGCTCGATCAGGCCCTCGGCCAGGGCCATGTTGCGGGCCGGCGCCAGATCGAACGGCCGCACCGGAATCTCATCCGGCGCGGCGAATTCAGTCCCCGCCCTTCTGACGTTCAGCGTCGTGCTCATGTCGCCATCCTCAGCGGTTCAAAGTGAATGCCTCAGAGAGATCCGGGATTGCCTTCCCAGGTCCCCATCGTCAACGGTCTAGAGTAAACGTCTCGGAGAGACCTTTGCCATGGGCCGCATTCTGCCGCACAATTGGCCCCTTACGTCAGCTGGCCGCCCACCGACTTTCAGATCACGCGGCCCAATCAGATTCCGGAGTGGCGCGATGGGGATACTGGAACGGTTCTCGCTGGAAGGTAAAACGGCCATGGTCACCGGCGGCGGCACCGGCATCGGCCGCGGATTCGCCATCGCTTTGGCGGAAGCGGGTGCCGACGTGGCCGTGAGCGGGCGCACCGTCGCCACCATCGAAGCCGTGGCCGCCGAAGTCGAGGCCCTGGGCCGCAAGTCCCTGGTTATCCAGGCGGACGTTCGGGTCAAGCAGGAAGTTGACGCCATGGTGGACGCCGTCGTCGATGCCTGGGGCAAGCTGGATATCGGCGTCAACAATGCCGGAGTCTGCACGCACGTCGCGGTCGATGAGATGGGCGAAGAGGAGTGGAACCGGGTCATCGACACCAACCTCAAGGGGCCGTTTCTATGCTCGCTTGCTCAGGCCCGGGCGATGCGGCCCAACAAGTACGGCAAGATCATCAACAACGCCTCCATTTCCGGCAGCATCGTTAACCGGCCGCAGGACCAGACCCACTACAACACCTCCAAGGCCGGCCTGATCCACCTGACCAAATCTCTGGCCGCCGAATGGGCCGCCGACGGTATTTATGTCAACTCGATCAGCCCCGGCTACATCCGCACCGAGATGGCCGACACGCCCGAAATCGCGAAGATGCACCCCACCTGGCTCCGCGACACGCCGGTCGGCCGCCTCGGCGAAGTCGAAGACCTACAGGGCGCGCTGATCTTCCTGGCCTCCGACACATCCAACTTCGTCACCGGCTGCGACCTCATCGTCGACGGCGGGTTCACGATCTGGTAGGACGTTTTCCTTGATGACAGCCGCAACAACCACCGCCGAGGCCAACCGCGGGCACGCGGCGCATACGAAGGCGGCGGAAAATCAGTCGGGATTGCCCGGCGAAATCGACCGCCCTCTCAACGTCACTGTCATCGGGGCCGGCAGCATGTTCACGCCGCGCCTCATGAACGACATCCTGCGCATCCCAGGAGCCGAAAAAGGCCGCATCAACCTGGTGGACATCGACCCGGAACGTCTGGGCACTATGCGCGAACTCATCCAGCGCCTGGTGGATCAGCTCGATCGCACCGCTGGCTGGACCGTCAACGCCACCACCGACCGTCGCGAGGCGCTGGCCGGCTCCGACTTCATCGTCGTGACCATCGAGGTCAGCGGACTTGACTGCGTGCGCTTCGACAACGACATCCCAGCGAAGTACGGCGTCGATCAGTGCATCGGCGACACCATCGGCCCGGGCGGACTTTTCAAAGGCCTGCGCACGATCCTGGTCTTCCTGGACATCCTGGCCGACGGCGAGGAACTCTGTCCCGACGCCCTGGTGCTCAATTACACCAACCCGATGAACATGCTCTGCCTGGCGGCGGCCCGGCGCAGTGGCATGCGCGTCGTCGGGCTCTGCCATTCCGTGCAGGGCACCGGCCGCCTGCTGGCCCGCCGCGCCGGGGTGGCCTACGCCGAGCTGGACTGGCAGTGCGCCGGCATCAACCATCTGGCCTGGTTCACCACCCTTGAGCACGACGGCGAGGACCTCTACCCGCTCCTCTTCGAAAAGGCCCGCCGCGACCTGGCCGGCGATTCCCCGGACCACGACGACGCCGATGATCTGGTGCGCAAGGACATGATGCTCAACTTCGGCGCGTTCATCACCGAGAGTTCCGGCCACCTGAGCGAGTACCTGCCCTACTACCGCTCGCACCCCGATTCGCTCGCACGCTACTGCCGCGAAGGGTATGAAGGCGGTTCCAGCTTTTACGCCGACGGCTGGCCGGCCTGGCGCGCCGAGGCCGACGAGTCCCGCCGGCGCATGCTGGCAGGGGAAGAGCCCATGGATTGGGACCGCAGCTTCGAGTACGCATCCTGGATCGTCGAGGCCGTGACAAAGGATTCCGAGTACTTCATCCACGGCAACGTGCCCAACCAGACGCCCGGCGGCGGACTATGGATCAGCAATCTGCCGACCGGTGAAATCGTCGAAGTCGAGTGCCTGGTGAACGGCGACGGCGTCACTCCTCTGCCTTACGGAAAACTTCCTCCGCAGATGGCGGCGATCTGCCGTTCAAATATGTCGGTCTTCGATCTCGGCGTCACCGCCGCGTTGGAACGGAGCAAAGAGCCGGCCATCCACGCGCTCATGCTCGACCCCCTCACCGCCGCCTGCTGCCCGCCGGCGGACATTCGCAAAATGACCCTCGAGCTGTTCGACGCCGAGAAGGACTTCCTCCCGTCCTACACCTAAGTTCGCACGCACCTACCCGCGGCAAAACGGCCGGCCGGGAGGCAGGACTCGTTCCGCCGGGTCCGTACCATCCCCGTGGGGCCTGCTCCAGGTATCGCAGCCTGATTGGAGGCCTACGCCATCGTTGCGGCGGGGCGCTCCTCCGGCAATTTCGTCTCCACCGGCTCAACTCGCAGGTCGGGCAGCCACTCCAGGAAGCTCGGGAAATACCAATTCTTGCCGCCCAGCAGTTTCATGCTGGCCGGTATTAGAATCGATCGCACGATGGTCGCGTCCAGGAATATGGCCACCGCCAGGCCGAATCCCATCTGCTGCAACATCACCAGCCGTCCCGTGGCGAACCCTCCGAACACGGCGACCATTATCAACGCCGCCCCGGTGATCATGCCCGCGGTCGTGCGCAGTCCATACGCCACCGACTCCTCGTTATCGCCGGACTGGTCGTAGCGTTCCCGGATCCGGCTCAGGAGGATGACGTGATAATCCATGGACAGGCCAAACAGAATGCTGAAAAGAAACAGCGGTAGCCACGACTCGATCGTATCCGTCTGGGTGAATCCCAGCAGATCGGCGCCTACCCCCAGCTGAAATACCAGCACCAGCAGGCCGTAGGCCGCGGCCACCGACAGCAGATTCATCAATATCGCCTTCAACGGGACCACCAGCGAGCGAAACGCAACCGTCAGCAGAATGAAGCTGAGGCTCAGCACGAACGCGAACACCCGGGGCATCCAGGTCTGGGCGATGTCGGTGAAGTCGATTTGCTTCGCGGTTCCGCCACCCAGGTAGACCGCCGCCGGAATGTCCGCGGCCGGGATCATTTCCTCCCGAATCCGTCGCGCCGCCCCGATGCCGTCATTGCTGAACTGGTCCGTGTTGATCGGCACGGAAATCAGCGTCAGGTCCCCGGCCGCGTTGGTCTCGATGCTCGCGTTGCCGTAGATCGGATCAACCCGCAGGCTGTCTATCAGGCGCTCGATCCCGGCCTGCACGGCTATGCTGTCCGCCGGACCGTCGATAACGATTTCCGCCGGGGCCGCAAGACCGGCGGAAAACTCCGCCTGCAATATCTCGAAGCCATGTTTTGTCTTCGCTTCGTCGGGAAAAGAGCTGATCCCGGACGAACCCTGGTTAAGGCTGAGAACAGGTGACGCCGCCAGCAGCAGCAACCCCCCGGCGACTACCAGGCTGGCAACCGGTCTGGCCATCACAAGCCTGGTGATGCGGGCCCAGAACTTGCCGCCACCACCACCCGGCCCGCCCAGAAACGGCAAGGACCACGCTTCCACCCGATCGCCCATCAGGCTCAACACCGCCGGGAGCAAGGTCAACGCCGCGACCACCGCCACGAGCGCCACCAGCACCGCCCCCATGCCCAGGCTGTAGAACACGGAAGACGGTACCATCAGCATTCCAGACAGCGCCAGCACAACCGCCATTCCCGAGAAAAATACCGCCCTTCCCGAAGTCGACCCGGCCCTCGCGATCGCCTCCATCTTCTCCAGCCCCGCAGCCCTCTCCTCGCGATAGCGTCCGACGATGAACAGCGAATAGTCGATCCCGACCGCGAGCCCGATCATCGTAATCATGTTGACGATGAAAAATGACAGCCGGTAGACCTGTCCCACCAGCGATGCCAGTGCCACCGCCACCACTATCGACACTACGGCCAGCAACAGCGGGATGCCCGCCGCCCCCACCGCCCGGAAGACCAGCACCAGGATTACCAGCGCCACGCCTATGCCAATCGTCTCGCCGGTCTTGAGATCTTCTTCGGACAGAACGGCGAAGTCCCGATTGACGCTGCCAAGTCCGACGACGAATGTTTCAAATCCCGCCGCCGTCGGCTGAACCGCATCCCGCACGGTGTCGATGTTCTCAACGACCTGATTCACGTCGCCGGCCATCACGATGGGGACAATGGTCGTATGACGGTCCGCCGAGACCATGCTCTCATCGCCCAGCATGTAGTAGTTGACCGCGATCTGAACGATCTCGCTACCCAGTCCGACCACACTCAACGTCAATCCGGACACCTGCTCCTGAAACGCGGGATCGTCCACCGTCAACTCATCCGAGCGGACGATCAACATTTCCGTAATCCGCAGGGGACCGCGCAGCCGCTCTTCCAGCAGATCAGCGGCGACCTGAGACTCCGGCTCGTTGAGGAACCTGTCCTCCGTGCTGACGGCGCTGGCGAACAGATTCGCCGACACCCACATCGACACGACCACCGCCAAACCCCAGAAGGCCAAGGTACGCCACGGATGCCGCGAACTGGCCACCGCCAGCGATTCAGTCGAAAGCTTCAATGAATTTCTCCTCCGGCTGGTGCCCCGCAGCCAGGCGTTCTCGCTTCAAGGTCAGGAGGAGTCAACCGGAGATTGTACTGGCGTCTGGTTCGGTTGCGTATCGCGCCTCATACACCGCGGCAGTTTCTCAGCTGACCAACAACAGCCCTGTGCCGTACATCACCAGGATTCCCAGAGCCACCCCGACCGCGTTCAGCATCGCGAAGACCGAGCCCTCGGGCTTGCGCCCCATCATCCGCGTGATCTGCCACACGACCTGGAAAATCGCTCCCGCGCCGATGGCGAGAAAGAGCGTGGACCACACCGGCGAGAAGGCGAATCCGCCCAGCCACGTACCCAGGATCGCCGGCGCTCCCGCGATCAGCCCCGCCGCCAGCAGGTGTTTCACCAGCCCGGAAACGCGGCCTCCCATCCGCGCCAGCGGCGCCGCGATCGCCAACCCTTCCGTCGTGTTATGCGCCGCGAATCCCACCACCAGCATCGTCCCCAGCGCGATCGACCCGCTCGTATACGCCGCTCCGATCGCCAGTCCTTCTCCCAGATTGTGCAGCCCGATTCCCACCGCTATGGAATACACCAGCACCAGCGTCGAGGCGCCCGCCGCGCCCGCGACCACCTTCCGCGATCGATCCACCGCCGACACCGCCAGGAACGCCAGCACCATTCCGGCCGCCACCAGGGCCACTCCCTGAAGCGCCGGCGCCACTTCGCCGGCGAAATCCAGCGACTCGTCCACTGCGTCGACTCCCAGGAACAGCAACAGCCCCACGGTGAAGCTCAAGAAGAAGTTCAGCCAGCGGTCCGTGAGCCGCCGCAGGAACGGATACCAGAGCAAGCCCATCAGCACCGGGATCACTCCCACGTAAACTCCCAGCAGGGTAAACGTGGCGAAGTAACGGCCGTCCGGCACCGGCGACAGCGCCGCCACCTCTGCCACCTTCTCGAAAATGACTCCGTTCGCGCTTATCAGCGCCACCGCGTGCGGCTCGCCCTCGCTCCATGGGTATGGAATCGACAGCGTCGCCCGATCCAGCCGACCCAGCACGGCGTCCGGCTCGGCCGTGAACTGCCACAGGGCCTCATCCACTGTGACCTGCGCGATCGTCACCTCCTCCGGCCCGCCGTTCACGACCTCAACCCCGATCCCATCTTCGGTGAAATAGATACGCTCGATCGTCAGCTCTTCAATCGGCGGGAACGCCGCCTCGAAAATTCCCGCCGGCCCGACCTTCGCGAACAGCGCCAGCAGACCAGCCAGCAACACCAGCGGCAACAGACCGAATATCCAGAACAGCGGCCCCCGGCCTCCAGCCGTCCGTTCCAGGGCCTCGATCTCTCCCGCCATGCCTATTCCTCCATCACTTCAAAGAACCCCATCCACCCCAGCTCCGCGAACTCCGCCTGATGGGCGTGGAACATGTACAGCCCCGGCGTGTCGTACTGGAATTCCAGCACCGCCCGCTCCCCCTGGCACAGCATCACCGTGTCCGTCAGCTCGAACGTCTCCATCGACGTGCCGGTGCGGTACAGCCGGAACATCTCCGCGTGCAGATGGAATGAGTTGATCAGGTCGAATTCCGTCAGATTCACCAGGTAGATTCGCTGTAATTCCCCGGCCTTCACCTTGATGTGATACTCCGGTTTGGCGTGGTGAAACGCCACCGTATTCACCGCGTAAAAGGTGTTTTCACCATTGAACTCCGTCGAGAAACCGTTCATCACCATCACCATCTCCCGGGCCGGTGGCCTGCCCTCGGGCGGGTCCACGATAAACGCGCCGTAGAGCCCCTTGTGGACGTGCCGCTTCAGCGGCAGCGTGTGACAGTGATACAGATGGCAACCCCACGGCGCCGCCTCGAATTCGTAGACGAACGACTCCCCCGGCTCCACGATCTCAAACACCCCGTCCATCCCCGCCGGGTGCACCCCATGAAAGTGAATTGTGTGCGGATGCGAGCCGGCGTTGCTGAAGTTGACCCGCATCAGGTCTCCGGCCGTCGCCCGAAACGTCGGACCCGGTACCTGGCCGTTGTAGGTCCAGGCCGGGAAATAAACGCCGGGCGCGATCTCTATTTCCTTATCCAGCGCCACCACCGCATACTCCCGCAGCGTCCGCCCGTCCGGCAGCGTGCTCACCTGTCCGTAGTCAAACTCCTCCAGGAACTTCATCGGGTCAAACTGGCTGGTATCCACGTCTCCCACCGTCCCGGAGGAATCGTGGGAGTGCGGGCCGCCGCCGGGTTCATATTCGCCCTGTTCGCGGTAGGCGCGGTCCGCCTCACCCGCCGGCGCCGGTCGCCCGGACCCATCCTGAGATTCACCCCCAACCAGCGCAGCCGTGCCGGCCAGCCCCGCCGCCGCCCCCAGCGAGCCGCGCATCATGCCGCGTCTCGTTATTTCAACGTTTCTGCGTGGTCGCTTTACCCGCCGGGCGACCCTAGCCACCAGCGGCCGCAGCAGGCGTCGATAGAGGCTCCCGGCCGGCCCGGCTTCAGCCTCCGCCCCATCTTTTGTATTTGCCACACGAATATTTGATTTCATAAATATAAAATACCGCATTTGCACATCGAAAACAAAGGGTCGTTGTCCCGTCAATCCCACCATCCCGTCCGGCGCCCCGACCTGCGCTCTCACCCTGCCCGTCACCACCTGCTACGCTCGCACGGATGACCGGCTATGCCTATGCCGAAACACTAGATCGGGCAATCCGCCACCGCGACAGCCGCGCATGCGTGGGACTCGATCCGGATCCGGACTGAATGCCAACGCCGCACGTGTCCGCCTTCAAACGACTCGTCATCGACACCACCCCTAACTGAGAACCTAGAGTGCCCGGTCAGACCCACATCGCACTGCTACGCGGGATCAACGTCGGCGGCAAGAACAAGATGCCGATGAAGGACCTCGCCGCGCTCCTTCGCGACGCCGGTTGCGACCGCGTACAGTCCTACATACAGAGCGGCAACGTGGTTTTCCAGGCGACGCCTGATCTTGCTCGGCGCATTCCCGCTCTCATCGCAAAGACCATCTCGGAAGGCTTCGGTTAACGGGTTCCGGTGGTGACGCGCACGGCCGATGAGTTCCGCCAAGTTGCCCGCGACAACCCATTCCTGCGATCCGGCGTCGACCCCAAGACGCTCCACGTTATGTTCCTCATGGAATTGCCTGCCGACGACGGAGTAGCCGATCTCGACTCCGCGCGCTCTACGCCCGACGCATTTCTGGTACGCGGTCGTGAGATCTATCTCCACTGTCCATGCGGCATGGCACGCACCAGGCT
>CAUYYU010000036.1:0-11739 GCA_963577415.1 Chloroflexota bacterium | reverse complement strand
GCCAGTACCCCTTCTTCGGCCGCGCCCCGGACTCCCTTTTCGACGGCCGGAACGTAGTTCTTAGAAATGGCGCCACCCCGAATCTCGTCCTTGAATTCGATATCATTGGTGCCGCCTCCCACAGATTCAAGGATGATGGTGACATCGCCGAATTGGCCATGTCCTCCCGATTGGCGCTTGAACCGGCCGCTGGCGGTGGCCGACCGGGAAAGCGTCTCCTTGTAGGGAACCTGCGGAGTGCTGATATCGACCTGCGCGCCAAATTTCTGTTGAATCTTTTCCAGGGCGATGTTGACGTGTGAATCGCCCATGCCCCAGAGGAGAGTCTCCCCGGTGGCCTGTTCTCGTACCACCTTGAGGGTGGGGTCTTCCTCGGTCATGCGATGGAGGGCGGTCCCCAGCTTGTCGATGTCGGACTTGGTCTTAGGGCTGATCGCCAGGGCCATGTTGGGTTTGGGGAAGTCGATTCCGGGGAGGCTGGCGCCATTGTTCTTGTTGGCCACCAGAGTATCGCCGGTGAGGGTGTCGGAGAGCTTGGCTACGGTGCAGATGTCGCCGGCGGCAATGGACGGCACCTCAACGTGATCGCGACCGATCGGGCAGATGATGTGGCCGATACGTTCATCGGCTCTTTTGTTGAGATTGTGGGCGGTGGTGTTCGCGGTGAGCTCGCCGGACATCACCTTGAGCAAGGTCCGGTGTCCGAGCTTCGGATCGACAAGTGTCTTAAACGCCAGGGCGGCCATCTCGCCGCTCGCGTTTTCGAGCGACTCGTCAGCAGAGGGAAGAATGTCCACAATCGCGTTCAGAACCTCGGCCGCGCCCAGGTTTTCGGTGCTGGACATGCACAGCAGGGGGAAGACGGAACGCTCGCGGACGCCGGTGTGGAGCGCGGTGATCACCTCGGCTTCGGTGATTTCTTCGTCTTCGAGATATTTTTCAGTCAGCTGGTCGTCAACCGCCACGACGGCGTCGAGGAGTCCGTCGCGCAGGGCCGCGGCATCGTCGGCTATCGCCTCGGGGCAGTCTTCCAGCTCGCTCTTTCCGCTGGTGAAACGGATGCCTTTCAGCCCGAGCAGGTCGACGACGCCGGTGAAGTCGGAGCCGGATCCGTATGGCAATTGCAGCGCGGCCACCGGCCCAAAGGCCTCTGCGAGCGCTTCCACCACCGCGGCGAGGTCGATATTCTCGCGATCCATGCGGTTCAAGACGAACATCACCGGCAGATCGGCCTGCTCGGCGTACTTCCAGGCCAGCTCGGTGCCGACTTCGATGCCTGATTGGGCATCGATGACCAGCACGGCGGCGTCGGCTACACGGGTACCGGACAGTATCTCGCCTACGAACTCGGGGTCGCCGGGGACGTCAATGAGGTTGACCTTGGACTTCTTCCACTCGCAGGCGAGCACGGTGAGACTCAAAGAGGTGTGGTGCTTGATTTCTTCCGGCTGAAAATCGGAGGCCGTGTTTCCGTCTTCGATGTTGCCGAGCCGGCTGGAGCCGTCGGTTACGTGCAGCAGAGCCTCGGCCACCGAGGACTTGCCCGCACCCTTCTGGGAGAGAAGAACTACATTCCGAATTCGGTCCGATGGATACTGCTGCATGTAGACGGACTCCCTTCGGACCTGAATGCGATGCGATCGTCTGAATGGTGGGGTCGCCGTCGAGAACCTCTAATCGACGGGGAATTTTCGGGTTCGGAGATTATAGTCATGTTACCGGGACAGGGTGTTCCGTTGCCCGCGGGAGATCGCCGGCCGGGTGGGCCCGGCGTGGAGTAGGAATGGCCAGTTGTTAAAAAAGCCATCGAGGCTCATCGTGAAGTGCGGGTCTTCACTGTTGATAGACCCGGAAACGGGGATCAACGGGGCGTACTTCGAATCGCTCGCAAGGCAGATCCACGAAATTCTGGATCACGGGATTCAAGTAGCCGTGGTCGCTTCGGGAGCGATCGCGATGGGGCGGCGGGTTCTGGGGGAAACGGGCGACGGCACCACGCTGGCGCGACAGGTGTTGGCGGCGGTGGGTCAGGCGCCGCTGATGGCCGTTTTCGCGGAGCGATTCAAGGAACCGGGCATCAATATCGCACAGGCGTTGCTGTCGCGCGGTTCGTTGCACCAGCGAGACGGTTACCTGAACGCTCGGAACACGCTGATGGCCTTGATGCAGCGGGGTATTGTGCCGATAGTGAACGAGAACGATGTCGTCGCGACGGAAGAGTTGCAGTTTGGTGACAACGACCGGCTGGCGGCCCTGGTGGCGAATCTGGTCGATGCGGATCTGCTGGTGATGCTCACGGACGTGGATGGTTACCTGTCCGCTGATGAAAACGGTCAGGCGCGGGTGGTGCCAGTGTTCGACACCATCACGGCGGAAATGCTCGCGAGCGCGGGCGGGGCTGGGTCGGAGGTGGGCACCGGCGGGATGCGGACGAAGCTGGAGGCGGCCGGTCTGGCGACGTCGCATGGGGCCAGGGTGGTGATCGGTCCGGGCAACCTGGAGAACGGACTGACGCGAATAGTGGCCGGGGAAGATATAGGCACTACTTTTCTGGCGACGGGCGGACGGCGTGAAAGTCGGAAACGCTGGATGCTCACCGATCTCTCACTTCGTGGCAGTGTGATGGTGGACGTGGGCGCGGTGCGGGCACTGGTAAGCGACGGTCGGAGCCTGCTGCCGGCCGGGATAACCGGCCAGGAAGGAGACTTCGGCCGGGGGGACCTGGTGGCGGTGGTGGGCCCGGACGATGCCGCCATTGCCCATGGGCTATCGAATTACGGAGCCGCGGACCTGGAGAAGATTGCCGGCTCTGATTCACGGCAGATACAGGCGATCCTGGGGCATGAATACGGAGCGGAAGTCATCCATCGAAATAACCTCGCGATCGTTGGAAGTTCGGTAACATCGTGATCTGGGCCGGATACCCCCGAAGAGGACGCTGCAGGTGAACGCCACGACTGCCCCGGCGAGCACGGAAACCGAAGTAATACAGAAGGCGCGGGCGGCGAAAGCCGCGTCGCGCTCGCTGGCGGTGATGCCGACGGCGACCAAGAATGCCGCGCTGGCGGCCATGGCCGGGTCGCTGCGGCGGGAAGTGGGGCGGATCGTGGCCGCCAACGCCGAAGATGTGGCCGCGGCCCAGGCGGACGGGATGGAAGAGAGCATGATCGACCGGCTGCTGCTGGACGAGTCACGGGTTGAGGGGATCGCGACGGCGCTGGAAGACGTGATGGCGCTGCCCGATCCGGTCGGCGAAACGATCGAAGGCAGGTTCGTGGAGAGCGGGCTGGAGGTCATGCGGCGACGAGTGCCGCTGGGGGTGGTGGGGATCATCTATGAGTCGCGCCCCAACGTGACGGTTGACATTGCCGGTATCTGCCTGAAATCCGGAAATGCGGTGGTGCTGCGTGGCGGGAGCGAGGCCCGGCGGAGCAATCAGGCGTTGCGCGACATCGTGCACGAGGCCTCGGTGGACGAGGGCATCCCGGCGGGGTGGCTGGGCCTGGTGGGAAGTACGGACCGTGCGTTGGTCGGGGAGATGCTGGATCTCAAGTCGTACCTGGACGTGATAATTCCGCGGGGTGGAGCGGGGCTGGTCTCGTTTGTGGCGGAGAACGCCACGGTGCCGGTGCTGGAGACGGGATTCGGCGTATGCCACACATACGTGCATGGCGCCGCCAATCTGAATAAGTCCGCCGACGTGGTTTTCAACGCCAAGGTCAGGCGTCCTTCGCTCTGCAACGCGCTGGATTCGTTGATCGTCGATAGGTCGGTGGCGGCTGATTTCCTGCCGCGAATGGCGGCCCGGCTGGTGGAGGGTGGGGTGGAGGTGCGGGCCACCGGGGAAGCAGCGACGATGATCGGCGACGCGGCGACGGTCACGCCCGCGACGGAGGAGGACTTCGATACAGAATTCCTGTCTTTGAGGATGGTGGTGTCTCTGGTCGATGGCCTCGACGACGCGCTGGCTCATATTGAGAGACACGGCTCAGGGCACTCGGAGGCGATCGTCACGGAAGACCAACCGGTGGGGCGGCGGTTCCTGAACGAAGTGGATGCCGGGGCGGTGTTCCTGAATGCGTCTACCCAGTTCACGGACGGGAGCGAGTTCGGCCTCGGGGCGGAAATCGGCATAAGTACGCAGAAACTGCACGCCCGCGGACCCATGGGGCTTCGCGAGATGACAACGTACAAGTGGGTCGTCGTGGGCGACGGCCATATCCGAGCCTGAAACGGTGGCGGAAGCTGAAGATGGTCCGGCCGGCAGGGGGATCACGGTCGAGGATCTGCGGGCCGATGCATTTATCCAGGGACTGCTGACGAGCGCGAACACGTATCTGGACGCAGCCGGGTACACGGAGCACGGTCAGCGACACGCGGATCGGGTATCGGCCCTCGCCACGATGATCTTGCGGGAACTGGGACACGCGGAACGAACCTGCGAGTTGGGCGGAGTGGCGGCCTATCTACACGATATCGGCAACGTAATCGCCCGTGACCGGCACCACGTTTCTAGCGCGTTTATCGCTTACGACTACTTGCGAGCGCGTGGCATCGAGGTAGGTGAACTTACGCCGGTGCTGAGCGCGATTGGAAATCATGAAGAGTCGATTGGCGTTCCGGTTGGATCGGTGGCCGCGGCGGTGATCATCGCAGACAAGTCGGACGTACACCGGAGCCGGGTCAAGAATGATGACAAATCCACTTTCGACATTCATGACCGGGTGAATTGGTCGGCGGTGGCATCGGATGTTCAGGTGGATCGGGAGGACCGGGTCATCGCCCTTGAAATAGAGATCGACACGGCGGTGTCCACGGTGATGGAGTACTTTGAGATATTTCTCAGCCGGATGGTGATGTGCCGGGCGGCGGCAAAGAAATTGGGCTGCCGGTTTGAGCTGGTAATAAATGGCCAGCGCCTAAGCTAGCGAGCGGTTCGATTGGCTGTAGAAGTGTAGTTAAATCGAGATAACGTCGGTGCTACTATCGTCCGATGGGTATCGCCAAAGTTTCGAGAAAACAGACGCGACCGGGTTGTGCCGCGAGTCCCCAGAGGTGTGGAGGCGGGTCGACGGGGTGGCGGCGATAGTCGAGTCGGGCAATTGCCGGGTGTGGCGGGTTCCGGAACCGATGTCCGGAACGCCGGCGGGGGTCTCTTAGGATGGCGCCACGGTCGCGACGAGCAATTCTGGGTGCAGCGGCGCTGGTGGGAGGAATCGCGATCGGCGGCGGCAGCGCCTTCGTCACCCGGATGGGGATGCGGCATAACGGTCGCTTCCTGCCGAGCACGATGGTCGAAGGCGTGGACGTGTCAGACTTGACGCCGCCTGAGGCGGCGGTGATGTTTGACAACCGTTGGCGAGATTACCTCGCGAACCCGGTGGTATTTCGGGCACCGGATCGTGATTGGCGACCGTCGGCCTCGGATATCGGCATCAAGGTTGACTACCTGAACTCGCTACGCAAGGCGTATGTGTGGGGCAGGCGCGGCGGAATTATCCAACGCACACGGGAGCAGACGCAAGCGGCGGCGTCGGCGCGCAACTGGCCGATTACGTTCGAGTTCGATCAGGCGAAATTACGCACGTACCTGAAGTCTGTCGCGTTGATGTATTTCCAACCATTCAATGATGCTGAAGTCGCGCTGCAGGGTGAGGACTTGCGGTTTCGCGAGGCGCGGTCGGGGGTGGAACTCGATTGGCAGGCGGCGCTGCCGCTGGTGAACGCTCCGGGTCCCGAGGCGGGCATCCAGGAGATTGAGATTCTGCTGGTCCAGACGATACCGACTTTCACGACGGGCGCGGCCCGGCAATTGGTTTCGGAGGTCGAACGGCTGGCAGAGATCCCGCTGGTGCTGGAATTCGAGGGGGCGGGCTGGTTCATACCGCAGGCTCAACTTCGCCAATCAATATCGATCGATAACTCTGGTGACACGCCGGTGGCGACGATTGACAGATCGCGATTACAGCCTCTATTCGACGAGATTGACAACACCCTGGGGTTCGAGGCGATCGACGGGAAGCTCATTTACGACCCGGAAACCAAGAGAGTGACTGAATTTCAGCCCTGGTCGGACGGGCGCGGCCTGGACCACCGATCGTTGTTCGATCGGGTGCTGTTGGCGGCGCGGACCGGGCAGCCCAGGGTGGAAATACCGATCGTAGGGCGGCCGGCGACCCGCTCGACACCGGACTCGGAGGATCTGGGCATTTCCGAACTGCTGGCCGCGGGCGACTCGCTGTTCATCAATTCGGCGGGCTACCGGATTACAAATATCAACAATGGAGCCGGGCTGCTCCACGGGTCGGTGATCATGCCCGGGGAGATATTCTCCTTCAATGAGTATCTGGGCCCGATCGAGCACGACCGGGGGTTCGTCGATGGGCTGGTAATCATCGATGATTCCACGGAGGACGCCATCGGCGGTGGGATTTGCCAGGTGTCCACGACGATGTTCCGGGCGGCGTTCTGGGCGGGGCTGCCCATCCTGGAGCGTCACAAGCATCTGTATCGCGTGCGCTACTACGAGCAGGGCGGATATCCGATCGGCTTTGACGCCTCGATCTGGCAGCCGTCGCTGGATGTCAAGTTCCTGAACGATACGGACGGCGCGATCATGGTGCAGACGCTGTTCGACCGCCGGCGCCAGTCGCTTCGATTCGAACTCTGGGGTAAACCCACTGGTCGGACGGTAGAAGTTTCGGATCACCAGTTAACCGACTGGGTGGAGCCGCCGCCCGACCAGTGGGTGATTGACCCGGAGGAGGAGGAAGGCTTCAAGGAGCAGACGGAGTGGGCGGTGGGTGGGGTGTTCGCCACCCTTAAACGGCGAGTGATGGTCGGAGATGAAATTCACCTGGAAGACGCGTTCTACTCCAGCTTTACACCATGGCCCAACCGTTACACGGTGAGTTCCGATGTGGCCGCGGAGGAGGCCCCGGAAGCCTACGCTGAGTGGATCGCGGCGCAGGCGGCGGAGAGCGAAGAGGTGCCGCCCGCAGAAGACGAAGGCTCGGCTCCGGGCTGATCAATTTCGGACCGTCTGATGGGGTGGCTGGCGGCTTGCACTAGAATCAGTCGATTATCCGGGGCGTGGCGCAGCCTGGTTAGCGCGCGTGCTTTGGGAGCACGAGGTCCGGGGTTCGAATCCCCGCGCCCCGACCGAAACCGGCATGAGTGGCATGGACGATATTGTTCGGCCCGGCCCGGTCCGAAAGCTAGTCGCCGAACCTCGTCAAAACCTGGAATATTGCGTCGGTACCGAACTCCAGGGCGGATGCCGGGATACGTTCGTCAGCGGCGTGCAGAAGGTGGCTGAAATCGAAGTCGCCGGGCAGGTCCATAGGCAGGAAGCCGTAAGTCTGGATTCCGAGCATTTCGAAGAAGCGGCCATCGGTGGCGCCGTACATGATCAACGGAACCGGAAGGCCGGCCGGATCGGCCTCCTTCAGGACATCCACGAGAGTCGGGAAGAGACCCAGGTCCGGCTCTCCCCGGCCGGGCGGATCGTGCGCGAGGACTTCGATTTCGGCCAGGTCGCCGAGGAGATCGCCAAGCTCCCGGACGATGTCTTCCGGGCCGAATCCCGGCAGCATCCGGCCGTCGAGATCGATCGTGACCTCGCTGGGAATTACGTTGAATTTGGAGCCTCCGCGGATGATGGTGGCGTTTACGGTGTTGTGCAGCAGGGGGTCGTAAATCTGGCCCGATTCAGCCATGGAGTCCAGGGTGGCGTCGATGGTGGATTCACTCAGTAGCCCCTGCATGGAGGCACCGGCATCGCCGCTCAGGCCGTCGGCCATACCCCGCAGCATGGCGGCGGTGGCGGAAGTGAGGTGGGCGGGGAGGCGGTTTTCGTCGAGGATTCGCAGGACCTGAGCGGCCCTGGCCATGGTGCCGCCGCGCATGGGCAGGGAGCCGTGGCCGCCGGGCCCGCGTACCGTGAGCCGGAGGGAGGCGATGACCTTCTCGGCGACCATGATGGGGTAGAAGCGGGCGTTTCCCAGTGCGAGACTGAATCCGCCGAACTCGCTGATGGCATGGCGAACGCCGTCGAAGACCTCCGGGCGCTCCTCCACCATGAATTGGGCGCCGAATTCGGCACCGGCTTCTTCATCGGAGAGGGCCAGGAAGATGACGTCGCCGGGCAACTCGGCGCCTTCGGCCCGGGCGCGTAGGAACGCCGCCAGCATCATCGCCACACCGCTCTTCATGTCCAGCGCTCCGCGGCCCCACACCCAGCCATCGACGATTTCGCCGGCAAATGGCGGATGAGTCCAGTCCTGGTTGGCGGTGGTGACTACATCCACGTGCCCGTAGAGCAGAAGGGGGGGCGCGGCGCCGGTTCCGATTAGCCGGGCGACCAGGTTGGGCCGGTTGGGGTCTTTGGAGTAAAGGGCGGATTCGATCCCATAGCCGGCCAGGGTCTGACGGATGAAATCGATGCACGTCTTCTCGTTCCCCGGTGGATTGGTGGTGTCAAAGCGCAGTAGCCGCTGGAGCAGTTCTACGGGTCGGGTGTGCAGACCGCCGCCCGTCTCAGGTTTCACTACGCAACCCCCCTATTTACTGTTCGACGGTAACCGCGGCGCCGGATCAATGACCGTGATGTGCGGTCGGGCCATCAACGCCATTCGGCACCCCAGTCGGTGGTGTGATGGTGGCTGTGGATCAGCCAGTCGCGCAGCACATCGAGCATATCCCGCTTGCGGTCCTGTTGGCCCGGGTCGTCCCAGAGATTGTTGACCTCATCGGGGTCCGCATTCATGTCGAAGAGCTGCCCGTAGGCCTCGCCCAGGAAATGCACCAGCTTCCAGTCGCGGCTGCGGACCATGGTCATGAAGTCGGTTTGGAGTCCCTGGGAGTCCTCGCGGGCATGCTCGGAGAACACGTATTCTCGAGCGTTGGCCGACGAGCCCTCTGTGAGCGCGGGCAGCATCGAGCGTGCCTCGAACGACCGAGGGATATCCACCTCAGCCAGCTCAAGAATGGTCGGGCCCAGATCCATCCACTGGTACATCTCGTCGACGGACCGACCGCCGTCGAAGCGACCCGGCGCCCAGACAATCGTGGGCACGCGGGTGATGGTGTCGTACATGGTCCATTTCTGGGTCGCTCCATGGTCGGTGAGGCAGTCGCCATGATCCGACGTGAAGATGACGACGGCATTGTCCAGGTAACCCTTGCGACCGAGAGTTTCCAGAATCTGGCCGATCTTCTCGTCGATCATGGTCACGTTGGCTAGGTAGTAGGCCCGTTGGCGGTGACGCTGTTCCGGGGTTGGGTCCAGCAGGTGCACCACGGAATCGTGATCGACCTCGGCGCAGTGCTCGCGCATGCTTTTGAAGACGTCCGGCAGGCCGTCGATCTCCTCGTCGGTGACGTCGAGCAGGGGCAGGTCCTTGTCGAGGTAGCGCTCGGCGTATTCCTGCACCGGATCGTAAGGCGGGTGAGGCCCCGGAAATCCAATCTGAAGAAATAAAGGCTGGGTCTGGGGGTAGGTACCCAGCCACCAGAGTGCGGTGTCGCCGACGAAATTATCGGGGTGCAGATGATCGGGAGCGCTCCAAAGAAAACTCCCCATGACCTCCCGGTAGTCGTCCCGCTGGCGGTAGATTTCGCGGTGAGGCTTGACGACGCCCTGAGCGCCGAGGGCGCGATCCCAAGCATCGAAATACCAGCGACCCTGGAGGTAACGGTCCTTGTTCTCCACAATGTAGCGTTCGTGAAATCCGGCCGGCGCTTCGAATGGCGTGGTGTGCATCTTGCCGACGTTGACGCAGTGATAACCGGCTTCGGACAGCCGCTCCACCCATGAGTGCGCCCACGGGTCGCCGTTCTTGAATATGCGCGTGGTATGCGGGTAGTAGCCGGTAAAGAGGCTGGCCCGGGCGGGAGCGCAGGACGGCGCGGTGATGAAGCAGCGGGAGAAGCTGACCCCCTCGTTGACTAGGCGGTCGAGATTGGGAGTTTCCATGTAGGGGAACCCGAGCGCGTTGATGGTGTCGAAGCGCTGCTGATCGGTGATGATGAAGATGATGTTCGGGCGATCGTCCGGCATGCAGTGCCCCTATCTCGTCGATCTGGCCGGCGGCGAGGCGGCCGGCCCCTTCGGAGTGCGTGCAAGGATAGCGAGTCATCTGCTGGAGTGCCGGGTAGGGTCGGCGACGGCCGGCGATGTGGCCCAGCGCCCACCCGGAACCGCCGCCATCCCGTCAAGAAGTTTGATCGCGGCGGCCGGCGGGTGGTTCAGGCGCCGGCAAACCCAGGGCGACTTGTGTCCCGGACGCGATGCTGTGAGCATCGGCACCCAGCGTTCGGTGGATTCTCAGGAGCGGCAGAGTGGCCGAAGTCTTTTCGGGTCGGATCGATATCTTGGCGGACGGATATACGTTCGCGGAGGCGCCGTCGGTGGATCCGGCCGGGCGGTTTTATTTCGGCGATACCAAGGACGGCAAGATGTATCGGGTGGGTGACGACGGAGAGGTGGAGCTGTTCGCGAAACTGGCGGGTCCAAACGGATCGACATTCCACTGGAACGGCGACTGCTACGTGGCCGATTGGGCAGACCGTCGGATCGCGCGGGTGACGCCCGACGGGTCGGTGTACACGGTGGCGACGACCTGCGAAGGAGAACCGTTCGAAGGGACACCCAACGACCTGACGTTCCATCCCTCTGGTGCCCTGTATTTCACAACGCCGCAGAATCCCGTGGACGATGCCGTACCGATGCCGGTTTACCGCCTCGATCCAGACGGTGAGGTGAGCAAGGTTCTGGAGGGGTTTCGGTACCCGAACGGTGTGAACGTGAATGAGGAAGGGACTCGCCTGTACGTGGCGGATAGCTACCCCGGCGACATCAAAGTTGGGGATATCAACCCGGACGGGTCGATAACCAACTTGCGGACGTTCGCGAGGGTGAGGGTTGAGAGCATCGCGGAGATCACCGGGCCGGACGGGATGTGCTTTGATGTGCACGGCAACCTCTACGCGGCGATATTCCGAGCCGGGGTCGTGCGCCGGGTCAACCCGGACGGGGAGATCGACCTGGAGATCAAGGTGGACGCGCCTCATACGACAAACTGTTGCTTCGGCGGGCCCAACTTCGATCAACTTTACATAACGGAGGGATCGAAGGGTCGCGTGTACAGGGTCGATCTGGGGATTGAAGGGCTTCCTTTGTTTAGCCGATAGCCTTTCCGCAGGGGCGGGTTTACCCGACGTACCAGGGTTTGGGTCGCGAGATTCTTGGCTGGCCTGTGCGCCACCGATAAGCTTCTCGGGCGCAATCCGAAAGATCGGGCCTGACGAAGGCTCCACCACCACGGTCCGCCTTCTCCGGGTGGCCGGAGTTGAGGAAATGAATTGAGTGAATTGCCTCTGATCGGTGTGACCCTTGGAGATCCAACCGGGGTTGGCCCGGAAGTCGTAGCGAAGGCGCTGACGCACTGCGAAATTTACGAGAAGTGCCGGCCCTTGGCTATCGGAAGTTCGTCGGCGCTGCGCCGCATAATTGAAATTTGCGATCTGGACCAGGAGGTCCGCAACGTCGAGCGCGTTGGCGACGCCGAATTTGAGTTTGGGGCAATCGACGTGCTGGATCTCTGGAACGTGGATCACTCCGAACTGCCCTTCAAGGAACCGACGGCGGAAGGTGGGGCGGCGGCGGCGACGGCGGTGATTGAAGCGGTGAAACTGGCTTACTCTGGCGAAACCGACGGACTCGCTACGGCTCCGCTA
>CAUYYU010000035.1:0-11753 GCA_963577415.1 Chloroflexota bacterium | reverse complement strand
CCCGAGACCGCCGGAAGGCGTCTGTTTTCGGATCATGCGGGTGACGTTCGGCCTACCCGGATCGAATCTGTCTGGATTTCGCATGTCCCGGCTGATCCTGGAGCCGCTGCTCCACCAGGAAAACTTCGACCACCAGAGTGCCAGCCAACAGATCATGCCAGCCCTGGCGTTTAGGATCCCACGCCGCCCAGATCAGCCCGGCGCCCGCCCAGAACGCCGCCAGCGGCTTGGCCAACAGCTCTCTTACGACCAACCGCCCGCGACCCACCTCCATACCCCGGCTGTCGGCGATTCGTAGTCCCAACAGGGCCTTGCCGACTGAACGCCTGGCGACGATCAAAAATACCGCGGACCCGATCACCAGCAGCACCGCCAGGGCGAGCGGAAGCCACCAGGCTACGTCTGGCCTCCATGAGATCCGCAGAAATAACACCAAGCCGGCGGGCAATGCGAACACCACGGAAAAATCCAATACCCACGCGGCAAACCGGCGGCGAAAGCTGGCATGGTCGTCCGTCTTCTTGGGGACCACCGCCGCTCTCAGTGGGGTCGGTTTAACGACCGGCGAGGGGGCGAAATCGCCTGCCGGCCGATCGGCCAACGCCGCCATGCGAGCCTGCCGCGCTACGAACGTAGTCAGACGGGTCACCGGATGCCGCCAGGATGACGCGAACAGCGCTTCTCTTTCCTCTTGGGCCGACGCATACACGGGGACCTTCAGTTGCTCCAGCCCTGCCACGAGCGCCTTCCACATGGCGAACACCAGCGGCAGATACACGAGTGCGGTCACGAGCGCCAGCAGGAGATTCGCGCCCAGATCGGCCTGCTCACGATCGAGGATGCCGCCCAGCGGGTCCCACAAAGGTCGAATCTGGTAAATAATCGCCCAGGGGAGATTCCACAGTCCGTGGAGAACCACTGCTACAACGTACGTCCGCAAGAGACGATCCCGCGCGCCTGCCCGCGACCCGCTCCGGATAAGGCCGTACGCCTGCAGGGAAATCAGCCCCGCCAGCAGCGGGTGAATCAGGTGGCTCAGCGCTCTTATCGCCACGACGACGGGCCAGTCAACCGCCTGCAGATTGGCGCTTATGTAGAGAAAGTCCTCCACAATCGCAAAACCCGCCCCCGTCACCGCTCCCACCATGAACGCGTCGGTTGCCGACCTGATTCTCGCCCTCAACATCACCACTCCGACCTGCTTGGCCGCCTCCTCCGCGAGCGGTGTGGCGACGGAAAAAAACACGATCAGCGGAGCGAACGCGACCAGAAACGTAGCCTGGGGCGCGCCGGGCGCCAGGAGCAAGCCGAACATCACCAGCGGCGTCAGCAGCAGTGCCACCGTCGGCGCCAGGAAAGTGCCCGCCACAAGGGCCACCGAAAGCAGGGGCCAGTTCACCTTCGTACCCAGTCGTCGGATGAGGTAGGTCATCACCAACAGCGTGGGTAAGATCGCCGCCGGCGCCAGAAAGGCCACCGCCCAAGGCTCGGCGAATACGAGTGCTGCCTGTCCCCCGACCACCGTAGCCGCCAGCGCCGCCGCCAACCATTTCAGCGCTGGCCGTCGCGACGGTATGGTGTCGGACGATCGCCGCCGCATAAGAATCGCCCCGACGGTGAATGTCGCCAGCAGATAGGCGCCGATCACCAGCCACACTCGGCCCGGCAATTCCGGCACGTCAACGTCCACTACTCTCCGGCTCGATGGCTGGGCGATAGTCTCGAGCCAGTAGACGGCAGCTACTAGGACGATACCGACGGTCAGCCAGGCCAGTATCACCCGAAAAGTCATCTCATGCGGACTTGTCTACGCGCGCGGCGAGGGCCTGCCCGCCAGTTCAGACTCCATAACCCCGGCGGCCGATCGCAACGCCTGCGCTCGGTCGGTTTTTTCCCATGGCAGGTCCAGATCGGGCCGGCCGAAGTGCCCGTAGGCCGCCACCTGTTTGTAAATTGGTCGCCGCAGGTCCAGGTCTCGAATGATCGCGCCGGGCCGGAGGTCGAAGTGCTCTCTGACCAGCGCCTCGATCTTGTCGTTCGGCGTCCGGTTCGTACCGAACGTCTCGATGTTGACCGATACTGGGTCCACCACCCCGATGCAATAGGCAAGTTGAATTTCCACCCGGTCGGCAACCCCGGCCGCCACCAGGTTCTTGGCCACATAGCGGGCCGCGTAGGAGCCCGACCGGTCAACCTTCGTCGGATCCTTGCCCGAGAACGCCCCGCCGCCGTGACGGGCCATGCCGCCGTAGGTGTCCACGATTATCTTGCGACCCGTGAGGCCCGCGTCTCCCATCGGCCCGCCAACCACGAATCGGCCGGTGGCGTTGACCAGGATTTTCGTGTCGCGGTCCAGCATGTCGGCCGGAATCACCTGCTCGATGACCATCTCCGTGATGTCACGCTTGAGCACGTCCGGGCCAACCGCCGGATCGTGCTGAGCGGCGATGACGACCGTGTCAATCCGGGTCGGAATGCCCTTCTCATATTGAACGGTCACCTGGGATTTGCCGTCCGGGCGCAGGTAATCCATCCCGGCGCCATCGCGGCGCACGTCCGCCAGGCGCCGGCACAGTTCGTGGGCCAGCGTGATCGGCAGCGGCATCAGCTCCTCGGTTTCCAGGCACGCGTAGCCGATCATCATGCCCTGGTCGCCGGCTCCGGTGTCTTCGATTTCCGTCGCGTCCACCCCCTGGGCGATATCGCTCGACTGCTCCTTAACCGAAACAATCGTGCCGCAGGTCTCGTAGTCGAACCCGAACTTCGCCCTCGTGTAGCCAGTCTCACGAATGGTGTTGCGGACGATCTTGGCCATATCCACGTATGCCTTGGTGGATATTTCCCCCAGCAAAAGGATCAGCCCGGTCGTGGTGGCGGTCTCGCAGGCCACCCGCGACATCGGATCCTGCTCCAGCAGCGCATCCAGGATTGCGTCCGAGATCTTGTCGCATAACTTGTCCGGATGGCCCTCGGTGACCGATTCGGACGTGAAAAGATAGTTCGGCGATTCTAAAAACGAGAGAGTCATGGCTCCCTTTCTCATTACGGTCTTGGCCGCTTTAGTAGCCTACGTGCCCTCTTCCCAAGAGTTCAGGTAGTGTTCCTGCTCCGCGGTCAGGCTGTCCAGTTTTACCCCCATGGATTCCAACTTGAGGCGCGCGATCTCCGCGTCGATCTCCTTCGGCACCGAATAGACCCGGTTCTCCAGCGTGGCGGCGTCCTCCTTCATATACTCCGCCGCCAGGGCCTGGTTCGCGAAACTCATATCCATCACGCTGGCCGGGTGCCCTTCCGCCGAGGCCAGGTTGATCAGCCGCCCCTCGCCCAGCAGGTAGATCTTGCGGCCGTCGGTCTGCACGAATTCCTCCAGGTACGGCCGGACCGTACGCCGGGATTTTGACATCGCCGCGAGGCCCTCAACATTGATCTCAACGTCGAAGTGCCCCGAGTTGGCCACGATCGCGCCCGACTTCATCTTGTCCAGGTGGTGGTTGTCGATCACATGCTTGTCGCCGGTGACCGTCACGAAGATGTCTCCGATCTCCGTCGCGTCCAGCATCGGCATCACCCGGTACCCGTCCATCAGGGCTTCCAGCGCCCGGGTTGGATCGATCTCGGTCACGATCACGTGGGCGCCCATGCCGTCCGCCCGGCTGGCCAGACCCCGTCCGCACCAGCCGTAGCCCGCCACCACGAAGTTCTTCCCGGCGAGCAGGACGTTCGTCGCCCGCAGGATGCCGTCAATCGTCGATTGGCCGGTTCCGTAGCGGTTATCGAAGAAGTGCTTGGTGTTGGCTTCGTTCACCGCGACTATGGGGAGCTTCAAGACGTTGTCCCTCTCCATGCTTCGCAGCCGGATCACGCCTGTCGTCGTTTCCTCCGTGCCGCCGATGATCGTCTCGATCAGCTCAGTACGGCTGCCGTGGATCGTGCTGATCAGATCGGCGCCGTCGTCCATGGTGATCTCGGGCGATGCGTCCAGCACGGACTTGATGTGGTCGTAATAGGTGTCGTTATCCTCCCCCGTTCGGGCGAACGTCGGGATGCCGTAATGGGTGACCAACGCGGCGGCCGTCTCGTCCTGGGTGCTCAACGGGTTGGAGGCACACAGATATACGTTGGCCCCGCCGGCCTTCAGCGTCCGCATAAGGTTGGCGGTCTCCGTGGTGACGTGCAGGCACGCCGCCAGCGTGACCCCGTCCAACGGTTTCTCCCGCTCGAACCGCTCCCGGATCGATCGCAGTACAGGCATCGAGGCTTCCGCCCACTCAATCATGTCCTTGCCCGTGTCCGCCAGACCCAAGTCGGTCACATCGTGGGCCACTCCGGCTTTTAGTGCCATATCAACAGGTCTCCTCAATCGAATTTCCAATCAGTTTAATCACTGTCTAAATCCACTCTCGAATAGCGGAGCAATTCCGCATAACGATCTTTCAGATCGGTGTCGGTCAGGTTCAGCAGCGATTCCAGGCCAAAGCCTTCCACCGCGAACGAGGCCACCACGCTGCCGTGAATCACCGCTCGCCGCAGGCTCTGGTCGGTCACTTCTCCCTCGCTGGCCAGGTAGCCCGTCAGTGCGCCGGCAAACGAATCTCCCGCTCCGGTCGGGTCACGCACTTCCAGCAGCGGATACGCCGACGTGAAAAACCACTCGTCGGCCGTTCGCAGTAGCGCTCCGTAGGCTCCTCGCTTTACGATCACCGCCTTCAGGCCCATGTCCAGCATCTCTAACGCCGATCGCGGCACGCTGTGATGCCCGCTGATAATGCGCGCCTCTTCCTCGTTCACCACCAACACGTCCGCCCGGGCCAGCACCTGGTCTACCGCATCGCGCTGGCTTTCCAGCCAGTAGTTCATCGTGTCGGTCACCACCACCTCGGGCCCGGTGAGCTGGTCCAGCACCTTGAGCTGATGCACCGGATCGGTGTTGCCCAGAAATATGAATCTGGTATCCCGATACTCGGCGGGCAATACCGGATCAAGTTTCGCGAGTGCGTTCAGGTCGGTGAAGAGCGTTTCGCGGTCGTCAAAATTCATCGCGTAGCGCCCGCCCCAGCGAAACGTCTCGCCCGACACGGTGTCGAGCCCGGCCAGGTCTATATACCGGTCGGTGAAAAGACGTCGCTGATTTTCGGTGAAGTCCTCCCCGACGATGCTGACCATCCGGCTCGGGCCGTAGAACGACGCCGCCACTGCCGCGTACCCCGCCGATCCCCCCAGCACCCTTTCCACCTTCTCAAAGGGCGTCTCGATGTCATCTATTCCGATCGAGCCCAAGATAAGTGTGCTCAACGGGTTCGAAGGCTCTCCTGTTGTTGGACCGGGGCTAGCTAACGTACTTACCAATCAAGAGGTCGAACTTCTTCCTCAGTTCCGGCGGAATCGAGCTGGTGTCCGACATGATGGCGTTCTCCAGGGCATTGCGGCACCCGCAGCCATCTTCAAGATCATTCAGCTTCCTCGCAAGTAACCGCACGGCCGATTTGCCCATCTCCACGTTCTTACCCAGATTCGCGATCACCATCTCCACCGTGACTGGCTCACCCTTCCAGACGTCATAATCCGTGGCCATGGCGAACGTCGCATAATGCATTTCCGCCTCACGAGCCATCCGCACCTCGGGCACGGCGGTCATCCCGATAATGTCCATACCCCAGCTTCGGAAAGCGTGCGACTCCGCCACCGTCGAGAACTGGGGCCCCTCGATGCACAGGTACGCACCCCCACGGTGTACCGACGCGCCGGCCGCCGTGGCCGCTTCCGCCACCAGCGCGCTCAGGGCCGGACAGAACGGCTCCGCCATGCCCGCGTGGACCACCAGGTCGGCCTCATCGAAAAATGAGGTCGCCCGCAGGCGGGTCCGATCGAAGAATTGATCCGGCACCACCACATCCAGCGGGCGGATTTCCTCTTTTAGACTCCCGACCGCGCTTACCGACACGATCGCTTCCACCCCCAGCGACTTGAACCCCCAGATATTCGCCTTCACGTTCAAATTCGTCGGTGAAATTCGATGTCCGCGACCGTGTCGCGGGAGGAAGGCGACCTCGATTCCTTCCAGCACCCCTACGATGTACGCGTCACTCGGCTCCCCAAACGGTGTCTCTATTCTGATTTCCTCGGACCCGGTGAGCCCGTCCATATCATAAAAGCCACTCCCACCGACGATCCCCAGTTTGGCCGTGGCCATGGCTAAGCCCTCATTCCGGTCTGCTGGTCCCGCTGCGCCGCCAGCGACTCCGTGTAATCGGGACGGGCCACACCGGCTTCCGTGATGATTCCGGCGATCAGTTCAGCCGGGGTGACGTCAAACGCCGGATTCGCCACCGGCGCCTCCGGCGGCGCCCAGACCGTGTCCCCGTAGCCGCGCACCTCGTCTGGATCACGCTGTTCAATGGGGATGCCGTCGCCGCTGGCCAGGCTGAAGTCAACAGTCGTCAGCGGCGCGGCCACATAGAAGGGAATGCCGTGATGCGCGGCCAGCACCGCCGCCGTGTACGTGCCGATCTTGTTCGCAGTGTCACCGTTGGCAGCGATTCGATCGGCCCCAACCACCGCCATATCAATCTCCCCGGCCCGCATGAAGTGCCCCGCCATCCCGTCCGTGATCAGCGTGTAGGGCACGCCCCACTGATCCAGTTCCCAGCAGGTCAACCGCGCCCCCTGCAACAGCGGCCTCGTCTCGTCCACGAATACGTGGATGTCTTTTTCATGCATGTGCGCCGCGTAGATCACCCCCAGCGCCGAGCCTCGTTCGTGCGTGGCCAGCGGTCCGGTGTTGCAATGATGCAGGATCGACGCCCCGGGCTCCACCAGGGCGGCTCCCGCTTCGCTCAACCTTATGTGCCGATCTTTGTTGTCAGATTCAATCCTGGTGGCGCGATCGTGAAGCGCCGCCAGCATGGCGTCGCGCCCGCCGGTAGCCGCTTCCTGCGCCGCCAGCAGCATCTCGTTCGCCGCCCAGAACAGATTGACCGCCGTCGGCCGGGTCGCCGTCACTGTGTCCGCCACCGCCTGTAGTTCCGCCAAGAATCGGATCGAGTCAGTGGTCTCGATCTTGGTGGCTCCCAGCAGCACCGCGTAGGCGGAAGCCACCCCCAGCGCCGGCGCCCCCCTGATCCGCAGGCTGCGAATCGCCTCGCAGATCTTGTCCACGGTATCGCAGAGGATGAACTTTTCTTCGTTGGGCAGCCTGACCTGGTCGAGCAGGCGTATGCCCGCGTCAGTCCATTCAAGTATCTTCATTCGCAGGCTCCGTGTCGGAGTGGAGTGTAGACAGGTTCCGCGCGTTTTCACACTGCGGTCTGGTGGTCTTTCCAGGGCCTCCCTCAGGGCGGTCGTCCGACATACCCAGCCGGCGTATTCCTCGCGTTTCCCGGCGCAGCCGCAACGGCAAACGACGCGGGAAGGACCGGATTATATTCTCGCTAATCCCCGACGGCCAGACCGGAGTCGTTGCCGCCGATACTTTTTTGGCCCTAATTGTTAAAGATTTAACAGTTCTGTGCCGATAATCATCATTTGGGTACTTGCATTCTGCCGTTCCCGTGATACCTCCGTGTTCGGGCTTTTTCTATTCCACAGCAGCCCACCGGCAAGGATTGGCCGGTCACGAAGGATGGTGAAGGATCATGGGTATCCGCATTAACCGCACCGACGACGGTAATTTGCTGTCATCTTTGCGAGCCAACTCCAGGGCGATCGAAGATGCCACTTGGAAGTTGTCGTCGGGTCTGCGACTCAACCAGGCGACGGACGATACCGCTGCGCTGGCGATTGTGACGCGGCTCGAAGCCGAAAACCGGGGGCTGCTGCAGGCGCAGCGCAACGTTCAGTCCGGCGTCAGCATCATTCAAACCGTCGAGGGCAGGCTAAATAACATCGAAAATGACGTCCAGCGCATTCGAGAACTCGCCGTGCAGGCCAGCAACGGCACGCTGACCACCGACGATCGGCAGGCCATCCAGAGCGAGATTAACCAGCTGGTCGCCAATCTCGATCAGACGGCTAAGAACACCGAGTTCAACGGACAGGCATTGATCGAGGGCAGCGCCGCCGGAGCCAATTCGCTGACCGTCGCCGGTGGCGCGGACGGGACCGAGACCATCAACATCGATATCGCCGATTCCCGCGCGGCGGCGCTGGTCCTTAATACGATCGATGTCACCACCCAGGCTGGCGCGGACGCCGCCATCGCCGCCGCCGACCAGACGATCGAACAGGTCTCAGCCACTCGGGCCGAGATCGGCGCTACCCAGACCCGCTTGCAAAGCCAGAGCAACCGCCTCGCCACCACCCAAGTGAACACCGAGGCGGTGCGTTCCCGCATTCGCGACGCCGACATCGCCGAGGCGGTTACCCAGCGTACCGCAGCCGCCATCCGCAACCAGTTCGCGATCGCCCTCCAGGCCTAGCAGAACCAGAATCGTGGTTCCGTACTCCATCTTCTGAACGAATAAGTACCAACTCCGAGGTCAGGAGAGCGGCCGGATGTTTCTGGCCGCCCTTTTATCTGGGCGGCCGTAGCCCACTGAATTAATCCGCCGGCGTTAACGGCCGAACATTCCCCCCATGCCAGGCAGGTTTGGCATCTGGCCCGACGAGAGCATCTTCATCATCTTCTGCATCTGTTTGAACTGATTTAGAAGCTGATTGACATCGCGCGGCTCGGTGCCGCTACCGGCAGCAATCCGTCGCCGGCGGCTGCCATCAATCAGCTCAGGCAGGGAGCGCTCCCGCGGCGTCATGCTGAGGATGATGGCCTCCGTGCGAGCGATATTCTTTTCTGTCATCGCATCCTGCACGTCCGGGTCATTCATCATTTTCCCCATCCCCGGAATCATGCTCATGATCTGCGAGAGCGACCCCATCTTCTTGATCTGATTGAACTGATCGAGGAAATCGCTCAGGTCAAAAGTGGCCTGCCGGATCTTCTCTTCTAGCCGCCGGGCGGCCTCTTCGTCGATGACTTCCTGCGCCTGCTCCACCAGCGTTACCACATCGCCCATGCCCAGGATTCGCGAGGCCAGCCGGTCCGGGTGAAAGACCTCTAACGATTCTACTTTTTCACTCTGCGTCAGAAACTTCACCGGGACGCCGGTCACGGCCCGGATGGACAACGCCGCCCCGCCGCGCGCGTCGCCGTCCATCTTCGTCAGGATCAGGCCCGTCAGCGGCACCCGCTCGTTGAACGCTGTCGCCACGTTCACCGCCTCCTGGCCCGTCATCGCGTCAGCCACCAGGAGCACCTCATGGGGCTTTGTCAGCTTCCCCATCCGTTCCACCTCGGCCATCATCTCTTCATCTATCTGGATGCGGCCGGCCGTGTCGATGATCACCGCCGTGTGATTCCCTTGCTTCGCCTTATCCACCGCGTTTCGGGCGATGTGCTCCGGCAACGACTTCAGGCTCTCGTGGTGAACCGGCACCTCGATCTGCCCGCCCAGGGTTTGCAGCTGCGCCACCGCCGCCGGCCGTTTTACGTCGGCCGCCGCCAAGAGCGGCCGGCCCCCACTTTTCTTCAGGTGCAGCGCCAGTTTGGCCGCGCTCGTGGTCTTGCCCGATCCTTGCAGGCCGACCACCATGATCACCGTCGGAGGGGCGTCGGCCTTCGCCAGCTCCACCGTGTCCCCCCCCAGCAAATCGGTCAATTCATCCTGGACGATCTTCACCACCTGCTGCGCCGGGCTCACGCTCGCCAACACCTCCTTGCCCACAGCGCGCTCCCGCACCGAAGCGCTGAACTCGCGCGCTAACTTGAAGTTGACATCCGCCTCCAGCAGCGCCCGCCGCACCTCGCGCATCGCATCATCTATGTCCGACCCGCGAATCTTCCCGCGACCGACCATCTTCTTCAACGCCGTGTCGAGGCGTTCTGTCAGCCGTTCAAACAATTCCGCTCGCGATCCTTCTAGCAGGTACTAAATCGACCAAGCTGGCCTCGTCGAGACCCATCGAATGTAAACCTATGAATTGTAGCCCGGCAGGGATTTGCTAGGATCAAAACCCACGGCGCATTCGTCTAGTGGCCCAGGACATCGCCCTCTCAAGGCGAAGATCGCGGGTTCGAATCCCGCATGCGCTACCAGGGCCCTCATCCTATTGACCGTCGCGCCGCGACCGTTCCCTGCGGGCGTGTTATCCGTTTGGGGCATCCGCCGGGTCGGAGCCTCGCAACTCACCCGCCTGGGCGGCCAGATCGCAAGCCTGGGACGCCAGGTCTGGGTCCAGCTCATAGCCCACGGCCCGCGCCCCTCGCCTGGCCGCGCTCAGCAGCACCCGTCCATCCCCAGATCCCAGATCCACCAATCGCTCCCCGGACCGCAGCTCGGCCAGGTTCAGTGCCTCCTCGATGTGCTCCATACGCGTCGGTCGCCAGAAAACGGGTGAATCTGAATTCGGGCTTTGATCGGCGCCTGCGCTACCGCTTCTCTGAATCTGAAAGCTCCCATCACATTATTTACTCACGGACCACTCCGAACCCCAGGCCATGTCAGCGACTCGTGCGGGAAAAGTGATCGCCGGAGCGCATAAAATCAGAGCGCCAGCGGCCTCCCGATCCTCATAAAGCCGTCGGGCAACCGCGAATCCCCCCATAGCTCAGAGGAAAGAGCATTGGTTTCCTAAACCATGTGCGCAGGTTCGAGTCCTGCTGGGGGGACCATCATTTCACAGGTTTGACGGCTCTCGGCGCGAGCCGCGATGACGTCGAGATAACACTATTTGCCGCCAGTCACCTACCACCGCTCCGATTATGCCCTCTCAGACAAATTTCATTGTCTCAATAGCCCGGCCCATGAGCTGGGCAAAGTGGACGGCCCCCGGACGGGCACCGGTCGCTAGGCACGCGGCGGTCCGGGCAGCGAACCCCGGCGGACCTCGATGCGATGCGGCCAGAGCCAGCTGCCACCGAATTGCGGAAGCCCGTCTGATAAGAACGGGTAATCGACTATTCCCTGGTTTTTTCGTAAGCCCATTCGAACACGGTCAAGAGCTCGTCGACACGGCCCGGCTCGGCCAGATCGGCAAGCTTGATGCTCGGCCACTTGGGCATTTCCCGATCCGGAATTGCAGGCGGTGAAGGGCAAAGCGACAAGTTTCGTGGAGAACCTCGATGTGACGGATATCGATTTTCGGTAGGACGGAAATCGAGTCGCGGCGAGGCGGGGCGCGCTGCCGTAGCGAAGATGTCCCGGCAGGTTCGTACGGCTCTCCGGCCAGTTGAGTCGCCAGATACAGGTTCACCCGGGGGGCGGCCACGACAAATTCCAGGGTTCTGTCCGTTCGCTAGCCGGTAGCCGCCTCACAGCTCAGCCCGGTTACGGCGTCTTCGGCCTTAATGGTCGCGAACCGCACCTCCCACCGATCGGCGATCCGATTCGTCCACAGGAACCCCACTTCGTTACTGGTGGGTTGTGCCGAGGCCAGCCAGACATTCCCCGCCCGGATGCGCGGGTCCAGTCGCACTGCGCACCCTTCCGGGCCGATCGTCCCGTCATCGGCCAGCCGGACGCGGTACTTGATCTCGTCATCGTAGGCGTAGAACACCCAGACGTTCCCAACGCTATCGACCGTCATCGCCGTCGCGTGAATTTCGCTCAGGCCGATCTCCTGGATCGGCGACCAGCCGGCGCCGGACGTGTAATTCTGGTAAACCATCATCTGGCCCGCCGGATTATCGGTGTGGTAAGCGAGATGAGCCGTTTCGCCATCGCTGATGATTATGTAGTCGTGGGTGCCCTTGAAGCTGCCCA
>CAUYYU010000034.1:0-11793 GCA_963577415.1 Chloroflexota bacterium | reverse complement strand
GTGGGACCCGACGCGCGTCCCCGGTGGTTCCAGCGGCGGTTCGGGCGTTGCCGTCGCCCGCGGAATGGCTGCCGGCGCGCTGGGGTCCGACACCGGCGGTTCGATCCGGGTGCCATCGTCCCACTGTGGCATCACGGGCATCAAGCCGACGTTTGGACTCGTGTCACGGCGCGGTGTCTGGCCGCTTTCCATGTCACTGGACCATGTGGGACCGATGGCCCGCAGCGCTCTGGACTGCGCCCTGCTGCTGAACGTCCTGGCCGGGTACGATCCGGGCGATCCTTATTCGGTGGACCGGCTACCGGAGGACTTCACCGACGGCATCCGAGCCGGCATTCGTGGACGTCGCATCGGCGTTCCCACCAATTTCTTTTTCGCCGACCTGGAGCCGGATGTCGAGCGACTGGTCCGCGCCGCCATCGAGGACCTTCGCGATCTCGGCGCAACGATCGTCGACGTGGAGATGCCCTGGGCCGAAGACCCCCTGGGTGACGATCTCCGCTTTGTGCCGGTCGAAGGCTCCTGGGTCCATCATGAGCGCATGGAAGATCCCGAAATCGCCGCCCGGATCAGCAAGGACGTTCTGAAGCGACTGCGTCACGGCGCGGGCGTCGACGCAAGTCTCTATCAAGAATGGATGAACCGCCGGGCGGAAATCGTCCGGTTAGGTGATGAGCTCTTAAAAACGGTCGATCTCATCGTCACCCCCACCGCCCCCCGGACGGCGGGCATCATCGCCGAGATCGACCCACTGAACTACCGGAGTGTGCTCGCCCTCACCAGCGTATTCGATATAACCCATCAACCCTCGATCTCGGCACCCTGCGGATTCGACGGCGCCGGCCTGCCGGTCGGACTCATGCTGAGCGGTGGCCGCTGGAACGACGCCTTCGTGCTGCGCGCCGCCTACGCCTACCAGCGGGCCACCGACTGGCATAAACGTAGACCGGCCGAACTCTAAGGGGCTGGATCGCTAGTCGGACCCGGCGTTCCCGCGATCCTCAACCGACGTCGACTCCCGCAAGATCGCGGAGACATCCAGTCTCGCCAGCACCAGGAACACGACCGGCACGGCCATCAGCCCGGCGGCCATGAAAGCGGCCGGTAAAGACACGGCGGCGGCGACGGCACCCAGAGTGATGGGGCCTATGGCGCCACCGCCGCCGCTAAAAGTGGCCAGGGTTCCGTAGGCGGTGGCCCGCCGGTCGGGCGAGGCGGAGAGCCCAACCAGGGTTTGCACGGCGGGTCCGATCAGACCGAAAAAGACGCCCTGGGACATGCGCGCGCCGGCGAGCACGACGACGTTGGGAGCCAGACCCTGCGGGACGAACATTACCCCAAATCCAACAACCGCCCCGACCAGGACGTTCCGGAAGCCGAAGCGATCGACGAGCCAGGACGTGCTAACGATGCCGACCACGGCGGTGGCGCTGAACAGGCCTTGAATGAAGCCGGCAGTGGCGGCGGCGGACTCGGTGCCGCCTAGGTCCTGGACGTGCAGGGTCATGATGGGAATCGATCCCTGGCCGGCCATCCACAGGACGCCCTGCAGCACGGCCAGCACTATGGTCGGCCCGGCGATGAGGGCGGCGGCGTTCTGGAAGACGGAAGGTCTGCGGCTGCCGCGGACGGGGCGCTCGAACCGCTCCACCGCGAAAACCAAGACCAACAGGCCGGCGACCAGACTGATGGCCCCACCGATGGCGAAGGTGAGACGCATCCCGACAAGACCGACCAGAAGACCGCCGAGCACCGGGCCGCCACTCATGCCGATGACCAGCGCCGCCTGCATGTAGCTGATGTAGCGGGTCAGGTGCGGTCGTGGGACGGTGGTGGAAACTAGGGCCATAGCGGCGGTTCCCGGAGCGGCGGCCAGGCCCCTGAATATCACGACGACCATGAGAAGCAGGGGGTCGTGGACTAGGGCGGCGGCGGCGATGCCGAGACCGCTCACGACCATGGCCCGGACGACCATCGGCTTGCGCCCGACGCGGTCGGCGAGCATCCCCCAGAGCGGCGCGGAAAGCGCGAAGGCGAGGCCCTGAGCGGAACCTATCGCCCCGGCCCAAATTCGTACGCCGGTGGGATCGGTTACTCCGATTTCCTGCAGGTAAAGCGGCAGGAGCGGGTACAGGAAGCCGATGCCGATGAAGGTGATGAATACGGCGAAGGTCAGGACAATGGAGCTTCGACGCCAGTTGCGGGGCGAAGGGGAGTCTGGCGGCGGTGTCATCCGGCCCGCCGGTTGAGATCGCCCGTCAAATCTTTGGGGCGTTGTCTGACCTGGTTACGCGGTGCGCGGTAGAGCGTACGCGGCGGCGTCAGGAGCGAATCAGACCGACCAAATCGGAGCGGGCTAAATCCGCGCGGAAATTTGACCCGGCATGGGGAAGTATCTGGAACGGCCGTCGATCTAGGCCGAATCGTCCTCGAAGGTTCCCATTCGGGGCTTCACAACCTTGTTGAAGACCATGGCGACGATGCTCAGAATAATCGCCATTCTTATGAGCTTGCCAATCAGTTTGAACACTTCAGCCTCCCTTGGCGTCGGTTCGAATGCGTTGCCGGCGGGCACGTTTCGCCGGTGCAGCCCGTCAGCAGGTCAGACGGGACCCACATTTTATAGCTAATTGGCGGCGGCGCCATCCGGTGCATGCTCGGGGGGCCGATTAGTGATGGGCCGAAGGGTGGCCTCCAGAAACGACTCCATCATGGCCGCCATGCACAAATCGAACATGTCGGTGACCCGTTCGAAGAGGCCATGGCGGGAGCTGGTGTCGCCGACTTCGTTGATGTGGGCAATGAGCGGGCGTCTGAAGAGGTTGAAGGCGGTGAGCAATTCCTTGAGTGACATACCCAGGGCGGCAGCCTGGGCCCCGTACTCGGCACCCTGCGATTCGAGGGACCGTATCAAATCGTCACTTCCACTACCTTCCCGGAGGTAGGACTCGATCAGGCGCAAAGTTTCCCTGCCACGCTCCCGGTAGCGATCACGATCGGAGGCATGCAGGAGGCCGAACCAGGGCTGCTTGCGGGCTTCGGAAACAGCTTCGCGACGGTCTGGCTCGGTCAGCTTGGCTAGGCCAGGTGGACCGGATTCTTCTTCCTGGAGGCTGTGATCGGTGAACTCGAGGAGATCGCCCACGCGGTAGCGGCGATGCCCTCCCGGGGTAACGAAGGCGGTGAGCCGGCCCTGGCCGGTCCAGCGACGGACGGTGGCCGGCCGCACGCCGAGCAGCCGCCCGGCCTCACCAATTCCTACCCAGCGATCGAGGGCATCTCCGGCTTTCAGATCTTTGCTCGACTGTGCCATTTCCAGGCCCCGAATTCCCGATCTTCCGTATGTGCCCGGCCCGAGCCACCAGTATCAGTTTGCCACCCATCACGCACCCAGACAACGTCGATACGGCTGCACTGAACACGGGACGCCATACCCAAGCAAATTTGTCAGCTTTGTTACTTACTTTTGTCGCCAACGCGACCATTGTCTCGGTACCGGCAGGGACGCACCCGGTAGCGATCGGGTACGTTCGGATTGCCGATCACGCCGATAGGTGGCGGTTCAAATGTTGCAAATTAAACCGAAGCAGATGAGGAAACTTGAGGCGGGATTGCGTGCACTGGGCTTCACACTTCACCAAGCTCGCGCCTTGCTGAGGGTGGAAATAGGCGAGCGGATGACGCCGGCCCTGATCCCGTATACCGATCCCGTAGTGCGCGATCGAATGGAGGGCGACGAGCGATACTAGGTTCGAGCCACGGGCGCGGGTCCGCGGATATCATTACGCAGGGTTTGATTCTTACGGGCCGGCGGCCGATCATCTCGTGCGACCGCGCGGGGCTCCGCCGGACGCACCGGCGGGCCGGACGAGAGACCCACACGGAACCTGAGACGCTGCATCCCGGGAAGAGTTGACCATCGATGGCGCATTACGATTTGGCGGTGATCGGGGCGGGCTCGACCGGCTACCACGCCGCACGGGTGGCGAGCGCACAGGGGAAATCGGTTGCGCTGATTGAAGGCGGCGAGCGATTTGGAGGCCTGTGCATCCTGCGCGGCTGCATGCCGACCAAGGCCATGCTTCGATCCGGAGAAATAGCACAGCTGGTCAGGGAAAGCTCGGACCTGGGCATCGAAACTTCGGAGCCCCGGATCGATTGGCCCCGCATCGTACAGCGCACTACCCAGCTAGTTGAAGAATTCGCCGACTACCGGGAGGAGTCGGCGAATAATCTTCAGGGCGTAGATATCATTCGTGACTGGGCAACTTTCGAATCGCCTGAATCGATCCGATTGAGTGGAGGCAGTCTGACCGCGGACCGGTTCGTCATCTCCACGGGATCGGTCCCCCGAACCCCAAAATCCGACCCGTCCAGAAACGTGCCGGGGCTGGAAGAGACCGGCTATCTAACGAGTGACGACGTGCTGGGGATGACCGAGTTGCCGGAATCGATGCTGATTTTTGGCGGTGGGGCGGTGGCGATGGAGTTTGCACAGCTTTTTTGCCGGCTGGCAGTCCGGGTTACCGTGATTCAGCGGAGCCCGCTGGTGCTGAGCAAGATTGATGCCGACATAGCGGCGGGGTTGATGCGCTACCTGGCCCGGGAGGGTGTCCAATTCGTGACCGACACCTGGGTCGAAAAAGTGGAAATACGGGACGGGATGAAGACCTGCACGGTGCAGACGGAGTCGGGGGTGGAAACGTACTCCGCCGATGAGATCTTGCTGGCGGTGGGGCGGCGGCCGGCGGTGACGGGGCTGAACTGCGAGATCGCCGGAGTGGATTGCGACGATGGCTCGGTTTTGGTGGATGACCAGCTGCGCACTTCAAATCCGAACGTCTTCGCCGGGGGCGACGTGGTTGGCGGACCGGCCATCGGATCTCATCAGCTGGTACACGTGGCGGTGCGGCAAGGCGAAATAATCGGGCACAACGCGTTCAACCGAGACCAACAGCATTTTGACCGCCATTTGGTGCCGGAGGCCGTTTTCACCGATCCGGCGATTGGCATAGTCGGGCTGACGGACGAACAGGCGGCGCAATTTGACCGCCCGATCTTGACCGCTATCGAGTCGTTCGAAGAACAGGGCAAGGCGCTGACGATGGGACAGGCGAAGGGCCTTGTGAAGATGATCGCGGATGCCGGCACGGGGGAAATACTGGGCGTGCACATTCTGGGGCCAGAGGGTGCGGACCTTATTCATGAGGCGATCGTGCTGATGCATTTCCACGCAACGGTGCATGACGTGGCGGCGATCCCACACCTGCATCCCACGCTGGCGGAAATCATGGTGGAGCCGGCGGAGGCCATCATCGACCAGATGAATGGAGCGGCCTGACCGCGACAACCCGGGCGGGCTCGCCCGGTCCCTTAATCCCCTAGCAAGCTAAAATTAGGGGCCATCATGCCCCCCCCCCCCCAGCGGGGAGTAAATAGCAATTGCCGGGCCGCAAGCCCGGGCAGGAGCGACGGATGCCTGAGTCGACGCCCGCCGATGGCCCGGATGCTCCCACGAAACGGGCCCGGCGGGACCTTCGGGAACGGATGGAGACGGCGGTTATCTCCGAGTTCGAGTTGGTGGGGGGATACGCGCTGGGGATCTTCCGGCTTACGCGTCCTGATGGCGAGTCTTTCTTTGAATTCAAGGCCGGCCAGTACGCGCAGCTAGCGCTGTGGGATCAGCCCGAAGCAGATGTGCGCCCGCGACAGTATTCGATCGCCTCGTCGCCATACGAACTTGACCATCTGGAATTCTATGTGCTGCTGGTTGAGGACGGCGGGGCGCTGGAGAATTCTGACGCAGGGGTGTTTACCGGAGCGCTCTGGGGGCATCGGGTGGGTGACGAAATATTGTACATGCCCCGGCCGGCGGGACATTTCGTGCTTGACCGCACGACCGGTCCGAACGTAGTCGCGGTCGCGACGGGCACGGGGCTGGCGCCGTTTGTCTCGATGGCGCGCCAGATGGAAGCAGATGTCCGGAACGGAAAGAAGCTGGAACGGGGCCTCACCCTGGTTCACGGCGTCTCGTACGTCAACGATCTCGGATATCTAGATTTCTTTGAGCGGCTCCATTCCGATCCACAAATCGACTTCACCTACATTCCCACGATCAGCCGGCCGCGCTGGAATCCGACCTGGAGCGGAAATCTCAGCTCTGGTCGGGCCAACGACGTGATACGGCTGGCGATGGGAGAGCCGGGCAGCAGTGGGGTGGCGCCGGAGGCGCCGGAGGAATTGCTGTCGATTCTTCGCGAAAAACTGAACCCGGCGGACGCTGCCGTCTACGTTTGCGGGCATCCGGGAATGGTGAAGGATTGCAGCGAGGTGCTGGGCGCTCACGGCTTCAGAACCGAAGGCCGGGACTCGCAGGTCATCACCGAGGACTATTGGTAGGATCACGGTGGCGGGCCACTTCTCCTCGAGTCCCGCCAATCAACCCACCACTCAGGAGAGAATTGCGTGTCTGAAATGCTGAGTCCCGAACAACTTGAAGAGCTGCGCCAGGTGGACAGCCCGACAATCGCAAACGCCATAGAGACGTTTGCAGTGCGGGACGCGTTTGACGGCTACTGCGGCCCTGAGATCGAATGTATGTTTCCGGAAATGGAGCCGGTGATCGGCTACGCGGTTACGGTCACGATAGAGAGCGTGCCGCCGGGAGGGGACAAGAACCGCGCCCGCCGTCTCGATTTCTTCCAGGCGCTGGAAGACAGTCCCAAGCCGGCGATTTGCGTTTTCAAAGATGTGTCGGAGAATCCTCGTCGGGCGTCTCAATGGGGCGAGATGATGACCACGGCGGTGAAATCGCTCGGAGCGGTCGGGGTAGTCACCGACGGGGTGATCAGGGACATCAACGAGATTCGTGAGATTGGCGGTTTGCAGTACTTCGCCCAGGGAATCTGCGTTTCCCACGGTTCTTTGCGGGTGGTAGATGTCAACGTCCCGGTGGAGATTTCCGGCTGCAAGATTGAGCCCGGCGATCTGCTCCACGGTGACCTGAACGGCGTGCTCAAAATCCCGCATGAGATCGCAAGTCGGGTCATTAAGGGAGTTCAGAAAGTTCGGGAGAGCGAGGGCGGTACGCTCAAGAAAATGAAGCCTCGAATGACGGTTGCGGAACTCAAGGAAGCGTTCAACTACTAGCCGGTCTTGCCGGCGATTTCGGCAGGATCGTCAGTGACCGGCACCGCTCCTTCTTTTCAGCTCAGCCGGGTGCGAGCGGGCCTAGCCATGCCGACCCGCTGGGATCTTCACTACGTGGAGCGCACCGGCTCGACCAATGACGACGCCAGGGCCGCCGCCAGCGATGGCGCGGTGGATGGAATGGTGTTCCTAGCCGGATTTCAGACGGCCGGGCGCGGGGCCCGGGGGCGGAGCTGGCAATCACCGCCCGGGGGTTCGCTGCTGATGTCGGTGGTGCTGCGCCCCGAGCATGGTCCGCCAGTGACGGCGCTGACAAGTCTCGGCGTTCTGGCCCTGGCGGAAGGTCTCCGAATCGCCACCGGATTGGAGACTCAGATCAAATGGCCCAACGACGCGGTGATTCGGGACCGGAAAGTGGGCGGCATTCTGGTCGAGATGGTTGAGAAAGCGGTGATCGTCGGGATCGGCGCGAATCTGAATTTCCCGGCGGAAGCGATTCTGGAACCTGACTACCCGGCCACAACGGTGCGGGATGAACTTGGCCGGGCGTGCGATCGGGAAGCGGTGACGGTCGCAGTGCTGGACTCGCTGGGCGAGCTCTATGACGAACTGCGGGCGAAGCCCGACGCCTTGAACGATCGCTGGCGGGAACTGTCCTCAATCGTCGACCGGAACGTGATCGTTGAAACTGAATCGGAGACCCTGGCGGGAACGGTGACCGGTTTTAGCGATGACGGCCGGCTGTTGTTGCGCGAGGCCGACGGCTCGGAGAGGGCAATCCTCGCCGGTCGGGTTCGATTGCCGAAATTCGAGTCCGTTTAACCGTCCGGCGCCGCGCCGACCGGACCCATCACGACACCGAGAACCCGGGCGTTGGCAGTTTTCATCGCAGCGGTCACTTCGGCGGCGCGGACACGATCGGTGCGGCCGTGAGTGGCCACGAGCACGGCGCCGTCGCAGATTGGAGCTAGCGTCACAGGGGTCGGAGATACCGATGCGGGTGCGGCCAGAACCACAATCCAAGCTCCCGATTCTTTCGCTTTTATCAAATAGCCGCTGGCGGCGGTAGAGGCGCTGAGATCGTCGGCATCGTCGCCGGCAGATCCGCCAACCACCACCTGCAAACCCGCCACGTCGCCGACTCCGCTGTGCGTTTCGGGGGGGGTTCCGGCGCGGAGCGCCTCTGCCAAGCCGGGCTCGGCCACATCGAAATGCTCATGAAGATGGCTGCCGGCTCCCGGCATTTCGACCAGGACCGTATCCCGTCCGGAAGCCGCCAGCGACTTCGCCAGTCCGATGGCGACGCCAGCGCCGTTGTCCTTCGCGGTGAAGGGCGCGATCAGGACAATGCGGGCGCGATCGGCGCCCAGCAGCCCAAAAATGCTCGCCCGCAGCGCCGCCGCGCCTCGTCCGCTCATCGGCTCCGACCTCCCGCAGGCTCCTGGAGCCACTTGTAGGTGAGGCCCAGGGCGAGCCCGGTGAGTACCCCGAGGATGAGGCCGGCTGGCAGGGCCAGCTCCAGCCGGGGACTGATGGGTTTTGCCGGAACCCGGGCCGGTGCGATCTGGGCGATTTCTAAATGGTCGCCATCCAGACCGGCCGCGGCGGAAGCGACCGCCACCCGGGCCAGCCCGTCGGCCACGGCCGCGGCCCGGGCGGCGCTCCGGTCTTCGACTTCGATGATCAGGCGCATTTCTTTTGGCAGGGCGCGGGCGCGGGTGCGATCGGCGATGGCGAGCGGGTCCAACCCGCCGGTCTCGGCTTCGGTGAGGCGGGCGGCGAAAGTCTCGGACTCGACCCAGGCGGCGGTATTGCCGGCCAGGCGATCGGCGGCTTCGGCCATACCAAGATCGGCTTCAGTGGACCGCAAGGACACGCTGGTGCTGGCCCTGAATTGCGGCTCCTGCAAAAGCGAAACGACCAGCGCGGCGACGAGGCCGGCCAGCCCGGCCATCACCGCCATAAGGATCACAAACCGGTAATCCCGGCGCAGAACCTGGGCCCGCGTCAGCGTCGAAGCCGTACCTGCCATCAGTCAAACCGGGCCAGTACGGGCAGGTCCAAGATGTCCTCTACGTCTTCGGCATACAACCGCCGGCGGCCGACGTCCCAGAAGACGACCAGCACGGCGGCGATCACGATCGCCGCGATTTCCCGGATGGCCATGTCGAGGACAAGATCGCTGCTGCTGCCCGGGACGGGCGCAAGGTCGATCAGGGACAGGCTGGCGACCTCATAGATAGTTGGATAGAGGACGTCAATCTCTTCGGCGAGCACGTCGGCGGCGGCCCGGGCGAGGGCGACGGATCGCGCGGCGTCAGGTGTGGTCATTCTCAGTTCAAGGCCGCGATGGGTGCGGTCCGTGGCGAGGGCGGCCGCGACTTCTCCGGGAGTGATTTCGGATTCGTTGTCGCGGGAATAGCACGCGGCGACGAGGCCGGCGAATTCGGTCCCCCGCACGATGCGTCCCAAATCGTCGACAATGAAATCGCTCGCGGTCGCGCGACTGACTTCGATGTCGTACTGGCCATCGCCGGCCATGCGAGCGGCGACGAGAACTTCCATTCGGGCCGGTTGGGTTTCGGGACGGGCGGCATCGGCGATAAGCGAGCCGACCAGGGTGGCGACGGCCACGAGAGCCAGGAACGCCCAGCCACGGCGGAAGACGTTGCCCAACCGCTCAGCCGGCATCGGGGGCCTCCGGGCGAGCAATCCCGGCCAAATGCGCGGCCCGGGCCGTTTCGACAAAGCCTTTCATTTCTCTTACAAAAACCGTTTCGTCAAACCTTCGCGCGTTCTGGATCATCCGATTGGCAGCATAACGGGAATCGTCAAAATCCCTCAGCAGCCGGGCCAGGGAATCGACTGTGGGCTCGGTGAAGAATTCGCCGGTTTCTCCGGGGATCACGGTGTCGAGAGCGCCGCCGCCGGCGAAGGCGATGACGGGCCGCCCGGCGGCCTGGGCCTCAACGGGAGTGATGCCGAAATCCTCTTCGCCCGGAAAGATCAACGCCCGGCAGCGGGCGAAGTGACGCCGTACGACATCATCATCCTGCCGGCCGAGAAATTCCACGCTCGGCCCGGCCAGGGCTTCCAGTGCCTGGCGATCGCGCCCGGCGCCGATCACCTTCAGCGGCAGGCCCAGTTCCGTGCAAGCGCGCACGGCCAGGTCGATGCGTTTGTAGGGCGCCAGCCGGGAGACCACCAGGAAGTAGTCTTCGGCGGCGTCTGCCGGGGTGAAGGCAGAGGTGACGACGGGGGGGTAGATGACCTCTGAGTCCCGTCGGTAGTAAATCTTGATCCTGTTGGCCACCGCCCGGGAGATGGCGACGAAGCGATCCACCCGCCGGGACGTGCGCCGGTCCCACGCCCGCATGAGAGCGAGCATAGGTCGCATGGCGCCGCGAAGGACCGGGGGCACGTCCTCGCGGGCGAGATACTCGTCGGGACTCCAGACGAAGCGGGTGGGTGTCAGGCAGTAGCAGATGTGCAGCGTCTCGGGCGGCGTGCGCACGGATTTACAGAATGCACTGGCGTTGCTGATGACGACGTCATAACCGCCCAGACGGATGGAATTGAACACCAGCGGATAAACCGGCAGGTACCAGCGATGCCGGCGAATGGCGCCGGGCAGGCGCTGCATGAAACTCGTCCTGATGTCCAGCTCGCCAAACCTCGCGTCGACCAGCTCGGGGCTGTAGATCGACGTGTGGACGGGCGCGTCGGGATACATGGCGGAGAGTTGGAGAAGAACGTTTTCCGCGCCACCCATCTGGTTGAGCCAGTCGTGCACGAGGCCGATTTTCATCGAGCTAGCTGTACTTCCCAAGAGCATTATTGAACGGGTGAGAGCCACGCTGCCGGGTTTGGGGACGTAGAAACATTCCAGCCCGGAAGTGGATTCTCCATGGCACATGCTAATGCGCGACCGCAGCCACACAGGCATAGCCTGTTTTTTCTGAATGGCTGGCGCAAGGACAAAGGACGCAGCCACAGGCTGTTTCATCTAGCAGCGGACGCGAGTTGGGGAACAGGCGACGGCAGTTCGGGGGCTGGATTTGGTAACCGTTGTAACGACGGCGTTACCCGCAAGCCACTAGAACGGTTTTTTGGGAAGTCTGGTGGGAGCGTGGAAATCTGGTCGGCAAAGTGGGATCGAAGGTGGTCACTGGCTGGTTTTTACAGGGTTAGCGGCGCGAGGGAACGCAAGCCGCTGGATTCCCAACCTGCACGCAGGCAGCCACAGCCTATTTCTTCTAGCAGCGGACGCAAGTTGGGGAACGGGCAGCAGCCACAGGCTGTTTGATCTGAAACGGCAGCGCAAGTGGGGAAGGGCAGGCTGCCGGGGTTGGCGGAGGCGGGAGCGGGAGTGGGAGTGGGAGAGGGAGAGGGAGGGAGCGGATTCTTTGAAGAAAAAAATGGGAACAGAGAAGACGGTTGGAGCTAGGCGGGGAGGGGGGATGGAGATTTGCAGACGAGTCGGGGCGCAGGAGTAGAAATGGAAGGTGGCGGGATTTTCCAAAAAATGAGAAGGGGATGGGGGGATAATCGGGATAGGAGGCGATCCTGGTCGGCTGGCGCGAATCGGGATGGGCAGGCGGTGCTGGGATGCGGAAGCGGGAATGGGAGGGAGCGGGATCCCAA
>CAUYYU010000033.1:0-12283 GCA_963577415.1 Chloroflexota bacterium | reverse complement strand
AAGATGCCGAAGAGGACAGTGCCGAGGCTGACGACGCCGAAGAGGTTGTAGAAGCCAAAGCCGACGAGACTGAGGCCGAAGAAGCCGAAGAGGACAGCGCCGAGGCTGACGACGCCGAAGAGGTTGTAGAAGCCAAAGCCGACGAGACTGAGGCCGAAGAAGCCGAAGAGGACAGCGCCGAGGCTGACGACGCCGAAGAGGCTGTAGAAGCCAAAGCCGACGAAGCCGACGAAGCCGAGGACGCGGAAACCGCCCCCGCCGGCAAGGCTAAAAAGGCCACCAAAGCCTCCAAGTCGAAGTCCGGAAAAAAGGCCGCCAAGAAGGCCAGCGCGAAAGCGTAATACGCGTCACCGACGGCTGTGGGACAATAGGGTCACCGATAGCGGCGGACATATGCTCACGCTGGGAGCGATAGGTGAACGACAGGCTCGATAAATTCACCGAGCGAGCGAAGAAAGTCCTCGTCTACGCACAGGACGAAGCCACTCGGTTTAACCACAACTACATTGGCACCGAGCATCTCCTCTTGGGGCTGCTTCGCGAAGGGGACGGTATCGCTGCCAAGGTTCTCGGCAACCTCGGAGTCGAGCTCAACAAAGTCCGCAGCGCCGTCGAATTCATCATCGGCCGCGGCGAACGCATGGTCGTCGGCGACATCAACCTGACCCCGCGAGCCAAACGCGTCATCGAGCTTGCCGTCGAAGAGGCCCGCCGCCTGGGCCACAACTACATCGGCACCGAACACCTCCTGCTCGGCCTCGTCCGCGAGGGCGAAGGCATAGCCGCCGGCGTGCTCGAGAGTCTCGGCGTCAATCTGGACAAAGTGCGTGCCCAAGTCGTCCAGGTCGTCAGCCACGGCGCTATGGAGACCCAGCAACGCTCCGGCAAGAAAACCAGCAAAACTCCTCTCATGGACCAGATGGGCGTCGACCTCACCGCCGCCGCCCGGCGAGACGAGCTCGACCCCGTCATCGGCCGTGTTGAGGAGATTGAGCGCGTCATTCAGATTCTCAGCCGCCGCACCAAGAACAATCCCGCTCTCGTCGGCGATCCCGGCGTTGGCAAAACCGCCATCGTCGAAGGCCTCGCCCAGCGAATTGTCTCCGGCGACGTACCTGAGAGCCTCAAAGGCCGCCGGCTCCTCACGCTCGACATCGGCTCCCTCGTCGCCGGCACCAAGTACCGCGGCGAATTCGAAGAACGGCTCAAGAAGGTAATCGAAGAGCTGAAGGCTTCGGACGACACGATGATCTTCATCGATGAGCTCCACACCCTAGTCGGCGCCGGCGCCGCCGAGGGTGCCGTCGATGCCGCCAACATCCTGAAACCGGCCCTTGCCCGCGGGGAACTGCAGGCCATCGGCGCCACCACCGCCGACGAATACCGCAAGTACATCGACAAAGACGCCGCCCTCGAACGCCGGTTCCAGCCGGTCAAGGTGGGCGAGCCCACTATCGAAGAGACAATAGAAATCCTCAGAGGAGTGCGCGAGCGTTACGAGGATCACCACAAAGTGAAAATTACCGATGAATCGATCAAGCTCGCCGCCGAGATGGCCGGCCGCTACGTCACCGATCGATTTCTACCCGACAAGGCCATAGATGTCATCGACGAAGCCTCTGCCAAGGTCAAGATTCGCGCCGGTTCCACCCCCAAGGAATTACGCGAGCTGATCGCGGAGATCGAAGAGATCGTCAGCCAGAAAGACATTGCGATCGCCGAAAGTGACTTCGAGACCGCCGACGAGTTGCGGGCACAGGAGCGTGCGTCCCGCGCCCGCGCCGAACAACTGGAAACCGATTGGGCCGAGGCCCGTCGGGACACCACCCCCGAAGTGACCGTGGACGATGTCCTGTCCGTCGTCTCCGTCTGGACCGGTATACCCGTCTCCCGCATCGCCGAGGAAGAGTCCCAGCGCCTCCTCCAGATGGAAGAAGAGCTCCACAAGACGGTCGTGAGCCAGAACGAAGCCATAGAGACCCTGGCCAAGGCCGTGCGCCGCGCCCGGGCCGGTCTCAAAGACCCGAAACGGCCGATCGGCAGTTTCATCTTCCTCGGCCCCACCGGTGTGGGCAAGACCCTGCTGGCTCGCGCCCTGGCCGAGTTCATGTTCGGCAGTCAGGACTCTCTCGTCCGCATCGACATGTCCGAGTACATGGAGCGCCACTCCGTCTCCCGTCTCGTCGGCGCACCGCCCGGATACGTCGGTTACGAAGATGCCGGTCAGCTCACCGAAGCCGTTCGCCGGCGTCCCTACTCGGTCATCCTGCTTGACGAAATCGAAAAGGCCCACCCCGACGTGTTCAACATCCTCCTCCAGCTCATGGAGGACGGCCGCCTTACCGACTCCCACGGGCGCACCGTCGACTTCCGCAACACCATCGTCATAATGACCTCCAACATCGGCGCCCAGCTCATCAAACGATCCTCCGGCATCGGTTTCGTCGTCAACGACGGAGGCGAAATCGCCGAGGAAGACGAGTACAAGCGGATGAGCGGCAAAGTCACCGGCGAGCTGAAAAAGGCCTTCCGGCCGGAATTCCTCAACCGCATCGACGCCACCGTCGTCTTCCGCGCCCTGACCAGGAAGGACATCCACAAGATCGTGGACCTCGAACTCGACCTTGTTCGCGAGCGACTCGCCGAGCACGAGATCGCGCTGGAAATTACCGAGGATGCCATGGATCTGCTCGCCGAAAAGGGTTACGATCCGGACTTCGGTGCCCGTCCGCTGCGTCGTGCCATCCAGGATTTGCTCGAAGACCCGCTCGCCGAGAAACTCCTTGCCGGCGAATTCGCCGCCGGCGACAAAGTATCCATCGAGCGCGACGGCGACGAACTCCGCGCCGGGTCACGCGAACCCGTCGGAGCCTAGCCGTTGCCCCGGCGGCAGACGACGGCATACGTCTGCCGCGAGTGCGGAAATTCCACCCCCAAATGGGCCGGCCGCTGCCCCGAATGCGGCGAATGGGATTCGCTTGATGAGGTAACCACCCGGCGGCAGCCGCGTTCCCGCGCCCAGCAATCCCTGCTCACCCCCGATCCTATTCCGCTGGCCGCCGTCGAGGCCGCCGACTATCCCCGCAAGCGCTTCGGCCTGCCCGAGGTCGAGCGGGTGCTCGGCGGTGGGCTCGTCCCCGGTTCGCTGGCCCTCCTCGGCGGCGATCCCGGCATCGGCAAATCAACCCTCCTCACCCAGATCTCCGGCGGTCTCGCCAGCCCCGACCGTCCCGTGCTCTACGTCTCCGGCGAGGAATCGCCCCACCAGATAAAGCTCCGCGCCGACCGCCTGAATCTGGAGGGCCGCAATCTTCTCCTCCTGTCCGAGGTTTCGGTCGACGCGATCCTCGATCACGCCCGCTCCCATCCACCCGCCCTGCTCATCGTCGACTCCATCCAGACTGCCCAGGTCGACGGCATCGCCTCCGCCCCCGGCAGCGTCAGCCAGGTCCGCGAAGCCGCCTCCATGCTGCTCCGTTACGCCAAGGAATCTGGAGTGCCCGTGATCATCGCCGGACACGTCACCAAAGAGGGCAACATCGCCGGGCCCCGCACCCTCGAACACCTCGTGGATGCCGTCCTCTATCTCGAAGGCGACCCCTATTCCGCGTGGCGCATCCTGCGCAGCGTCAAGAACCGCTTCGGCCCCACTCACGAAGTCGCCGTCCTGGAGATGTGCGAGACCGGCCTCGCCGAGGTGGCCAACCCATCCGCCGCTTTCCTCGCCGAGCGCCGCGAGGCCGTTCCCGGCTCCGCCGTTGCCGTCGCCATGGAGGGCACCCGCGCTCTCATGGTCGAGGTGCAGGCCCTCGTCAATCGCACTGTCTACTCGCTCCCAAAAAGGCTGGCCAGCGGCTTCGACTCCAACCGCCTTACGATGATGGTCGCCGTGCTCGATCGCCGGGCCGGAATTCGCCTGCAAGACCAGGATATCTATGTGAACGTTGTCGGCGGACTGAGCCTCGCCGAGCCCGCCGCCGACCTCCCAGTCGCCCTGGCCATCGCCTCCAGCCTGTGGAACCGGCCCGTGCAAAATGGCACCGCCGCCTTCGGTGAAATCGGCCTGGCCGGTGAAATTCGTTCCGTCTCCCAGGCGGCGATGCGCCTCGAAGAAGCCACCCGCATGGAGTTCGGTCGCTGCCTCGCCCCCACCGCCGCCGCAACCAACTGGGACGACGCCGTCCCGGTCGACAATCTTCGCCTTGCCCTGGAGGCCGGCATTGCCGCCGGATGACCCCAGGACCGTCGCCATCGTGCTGGCCGCCGGCAGCAGCATCCGTATGAACGGGATCGACAAACTGCTCTACCCCCTCGCCGGAACCCCCGCCATCAACTGGTCCGTACGCGCCCTCGATGCCTCCCCGGCCGTCCACGGCATCGTCGTGGTTCTGGCCCCGGATCGCCGCGCCGAAACCGAGGCTGTCATCAATGAGTCGCTGCCGGCGAAGCTCACCGCGACTTGTGACGGCGGTGAAAGCCGCTTCCACTCCGTTCTCAACGGCCTGCGCGCCGCCGGGGGTGGTTACGAGTGGGCGCTCGTTCACGACGGCGCTAGGCCATTTCTGAGCGGAGATGTCATCGAACGTGGCCTCAAGGCCGCCCGGAGCACCGGCGCCGCTATCGCCGCCGTGCAGGCAACCGATTCCATCAAGCTCTGCGACGGCGAGTGCCGCATCGTCGGCGATCCGCCCCGCACCACCGTCTGGCTCGCCCAGACCCCCCAGATCAGCCGCTTCGACACCCTCCTGCGGTCCTATGAAGATATGCAGTCCCGCTTCTGTGAATTCACCGACGAAGCTTCCGTTCTGCACGCCGCCGGCCATGAAACCCGAGTCTTTCAGGGTTCGGAGCTCAACGTCAAACTCACCACCCCGGCCGACCTCGAACTCGCCGGGTACATAGCCGATCGCTGGGGTGAACACCCGGCGAAGGCCGGTTCCGGTGCCTGAGATTCGCGTCGGCGCCGGACACGACCTGCACCGCCTTGAGCCCGGCCATCGACTGGTTCTGGCCGGAGTCGAAATCCCGGCCGAGCGGGGAGCGGTGGGCCATTCGGACGCCGACGTTGTCCTCCACGCCGTCACCGACGCCATCCTCGGGGCCGCCGCGCTCGGCGACATCGGCCGCCTGTTCCCGAATACCGACCCGGCCTATCGCGATGCCGACAGCGGGCTCTTCCTCAGCGAAGCGGTCCGCCTGGCCGGACTGGCCGGATTCGAAATCGGCAACGTGGACACCACCGTGATTTTGGAGGAGCCTCTCCTGGCGCCGCATATCGACGGCATGCGAACGAAGCTTGCGGACGTGCTCGGCATTCCGGTGGGTCGCGTTAGCATCAAAGCCAAGACCGGCGAGCAGATCGAGTCAATAGGTCGGGGAGAGGCCCTGGCCTGCGAGGCCGTCGTGCTTCTTGCCCGCTCCTGAGACGCGTTCACCCCACCCCCAACCTTCGCTAAGATCTAGCTCTAAGGTGCCGTTCCACCGCCCGGAAAGCTGAATTTCTCTGGCCCTTCAACTCTACGACACCGCCACCAAGGCCAAGCGCGATTTCAAGCCACGCGAAGATGTCGTGCGCATGTACGTCTGCGGCATGACTCCTAAGGACCCGCCGCACATCGGCCACGCCCGCCTGTTCGTCCACGCCGATGTCATGCGACGCTACCTCGAATATCGCGGCTACCGCATCCAGCACGTCCAGAATTTCACCGACATCGACGACAAAATCATCGAGCGCGCCCGTGAGCAGGGTCGGGAACCCCTGGAGCTCTCCCGGGCCAACAGCGAAGACTATTTCCGGGTGATGGACCGGCTCAACGTAGCTCACGCCCACGTTTTCCCCCGGGTGTCCGAGCACATCGAGCCGATCATCGACGAGATCCAGACCTTGATCGACAAAGGTTTCGCCTACGAGACCGGCAACGGCGTCTATTTCGAAGTGACCAAATGGCCGGAGTACGGCAAACTTTCCGGTCGCACCGCCGAGGACGTGATGGCCGGCGCCCGCATCGAAGTCGATGAAGAAAAGCGCGACCCTCGCGACTTCGCCCTCTGGAAACGCTACAAGCAGGGCGAAATTTTTTGGGAAAGCCCCTGGGGCCGCGGGCGACCTGGCTGGCATATAGAGTGTTCCTCCATGATCCGCCGCCATCTCGGCCCCCGCATTGACGTTCACTGGGGCGGCTCCGACCTGCTCTTTCCTCACCACGAAAACGAGCTCGCCCAGGCCGAGGCCGGGTTCGATACCGCTCCCTTCGTCAAACACTGGCTCCACCTGGGTGTCCTGCGGATTGACGGCGAAAAAATGGGTCACTCGGCCGGCAACTTCGTCACCCTGAACGATGTCTTCGAGGAGTATTCCCCCGCCGTCGTCCGTTTTTACCTGGTTTTGACACCATACGGATCGATCGTGGATTTCACCCCCGACTCGCTCACCCAGGCGGCCTCCGGATACGACCGGCTGACCGGAGCCCTGCGCGCCACCCCCGCCGCCGAGGCGGTCGATTCAGCTAGTTCGGCCCGCGTGCGCGAGGCCGCCTCTGCCGCCCGGCAAGGCTTCGAAGCCGCCATGGACGATGACCTCAACACCGCCGGAGCCATCGCCGCCCTCTTCGACCTCGTCCGCGTCATCAACTCCAACGCAGCCTCGGCCTCCGAGGCGGACGTCGAACTCGCTCGCGGCGAGCTCGTCTCCCTCGCCGGCATTCTCGGGCTCGACCTGGTCCCCGAGAGCCGCGCCGACGGTGAGATCGGCCCGCTGGTCGATCTGCTCGTCGAAATCCGGCGCGAACTTCGCGAAGCAAAGATGTGGGCGCTGGCCGACCGCGTACGCGATCAACTCACCCACCTCGGGATCACCCTGGAGGACGGCCCACAGGGCACCACCTGGCGGTAGACTGCCCCATGGCCTCCGATACTCCGCCACCCGACGAGATCCAGGTCACCGGCATGGTATTTTTTGGATATCACGGGGCCAAATCCGAAGAAAAGAGTCTGGGTCAGCGTTTTACCGTCGACATCATCGTGCGCGCGGATCTGGCTCCTGCCGGTACTTCCGACGACCTCTCCAAAACCATCGACTACGGCCAGATATTCCGCGTGGCGAAGGAAGTGACCGAGGGCCCTTCGCTTGACCTCATCGAGACCGTCGCCGAGCGCATCTGCGCCGGCGTGCTAGCGCTTTCGCCGCAGGCCGAAGAAGTTGACACCACCGTCCGCAAGCCCGCCGTCCCCATCCCCGGCGTCCTCACCGAAACCGCCGTCCGCCTGGTGCGCCGCAGGGGCTGAACCGGGTCTGGCTAACCCGAGACGGCCGGTTCTTCGCAGGCCGTGCTGGCAAGCGCCTACTCCAGCCTGATCGTGATGAATCGGACTTTTCAGCGATCAGCGATCAGCGATCAGCGATCAGCGATCAGCGATCAGCGATCCGCGATCCGCGATCCGCGATCCGTTCCGTCCAGAGCAGTCCGACCTCGTCGCCCGCTGATTGTGCGGAGGCAAGCCAGAGACTACCCGCCCGGACGAGCTGGTCAATCCGCACGGCGCAAACCTCCGGACTGAACCCGCAATTGATGTCCATCAATACTGTTCTTCGGAAAGCTGCACGGCCTTCTGTAGATTCACCCGCCGCGCCGCCGCGAAACTCACCGCTATCCCCATCACCATCGCCGCCAGAGCCACTCTGGCGAACTGCAAAGCCCGCTCCCACGCGATCACCGCCTCGAACGCCGGTGCCCGCGCCGCCCCCCCCACCGCAACCTCCAGCATGATCAGAAATGTCGCTGACGTCACCGCCCCGATGCCCAGCCCCGCCACCACCGCCAGCGCCCCGGTCAGCGAATTTTCCGTCGCCAACCAGCGCGCCAGCTGCAGCGACGACATCCCCGTCGCCCGCAAGATGCCCACCTGCGCCCGCCGCCGTCGGTAGGTCAGCACGGCCTGATAGGCGAACAGCACCAGCGCCAGCAACAAAATCCAGGCGAACCCCACCGACAACACCCCGAACACTCCCACCCGGCGCGGGTCCGAGCGCAGTCGTTCCAGCTCCCCATCCACGTCGTAAGCCGCTAGCACCGGCAAGCCCTCATCGGCAAAGCCCTCCAGTATCGCCGCCAGATCGGCGTCCGGCGCCTGCCGCACCAGCACATCCCACGGGCGCTCGCCCAGCTCCAGCATCAGCCGCCGAAGGTTCAAAATGACGAATGACCCCACGTCCGGGGCGTGCGTCGGAAACAGGTCAGCCTCGCCGGCGATCGTCACCTGCAGCTCAGTAAACGGCGGTCCCCCGGACCCATCGCCCGCCGGGCCGAAACGTAAATTGAGTCCCGCCCCGAGTGCGTGACCGCCCTCGGTAAGCAAGTCACTCGAAATGACGGCGGCGTTTCCCATCCTGAGAATTCCAAGCAGTTGCTCGAAAGATTCCCCGGTGAACTCATCTCGCCACCACGCCACCCGCCCGAATTCATCCGGAAATACTCCATACACGGTCACCGGCTGGATCGTCGGCCCCACCAGCAGCGCCTCACCCCGCCAGAGCCGGGCCGCGTCTTCCACTCCCGGGGCGTTGAGGTGCAGATCGACCGGGAAGTTCGCGTACGGCGACCTCGAGGCCGTTGCCCCGTCGCCGGTTTCGCCAAGGCCCGGGCCCAGCTGCGCGGGCGCGCCCGGTGGCCGTCCCTCCACCAGCAGCAGGTCCGCGCCGTACTCGTGACGCGTGCGCAGTTCCTCATTGAGATTTATTGAGCCGGCCGCCGAGGCCAGAAAGAATCCCATCGCCACCGTCACGCTTACCAGCACGAATCCCGCCCGATGCGTTCCGATGCCCCGGGCAAGATGCCGGACCGCCAGTTCCTCCGAGCCCGCCCGCGCGCGGTCCAGCAACCACCCGGCCCCGCCCAGCACCGCCGGAAGCAGTCGGGTGGACAACAGTCCAAGGCCGGCGATGGCCAGCACCGGCGCCAGCAGCGTCAGCGGATCCGCCCCGCCCCCATCGCCGGACGACCGCTCAAGCCAGGTAAAGCGCAGCAGCAGATATCCAGCCCCGGCCAGCATCGCCACATCGACGTAGTAGCGTTGCCAGAGGGGCCTCCGCCACTCCCGCGCTATCCGCGCTCGGTGAATCACCGCCGAACGTGACGAAGCCCGATACGCGGCCAACGTCGCCATCGCCACCGCCGCCACCATCGCCACCCCCGCCACCGCGAATTGAGCCGGCGCAACCTGGAAATCAATCTCCGCCCGCGGTCCAAAGACCAGGAATCCATATGTGAGGTGAATCAGGCGCGCCACCTGCAATCCCGCAAACGGGGCCACCATCGCTACCACCGCGCCCAGCACGAAAAAGTCTGCCAGCAGGAAAACGAATATATGCAAATCGCCCGCCCCGCGGCTCCGCAGCGTGGACAGCGCCGACGCCCGATCCTCCGCTCCCAAGCGCACCGCCATCACCACAAAATAGAGCAACGCCCCCGCCACCGGAAGCGCTATCAGGAGCAGCAGGCCTTCCAGTTCGCGACGGCGCTCCTCTGCCCGTTGGAGCGGCTGCAGGGGGGACTCCACCACCCGCAGATCGTCCGGCAACAATTGGCCCGGAATCTGCAACGCCTGCAACTCCTCGATCTGCGCCGGCACGCTTCCGGTCGCGAAGGCCGTCAGCGGGAACTGCGCGTACCACGCCTCCGACGCCACCCCCGCCCCACCCACCACCAGCGCCCGGAACACCGCCGGATCGACCATCAGCGTGGCCCCGAAAGTGTCCAGCAAATCGAAGAACCAGAACGGCGAATCCGGCTCTCTGGCCAGCCAGCGTCCCGTGATTCTTACGTTGACGAAGCGCGGCGTCAGGCCCGCTTCCGTCGGCAGTCGCAGGCGGATTTCATCCCCGACCAGCAGACCCAGCGCGTCCAGTCCCACCGTGTGCATCGCCGCTTCGAGCACGCCCTCGGCCTCCGCGTCGGGCCATCGTCCCTCGATGAGCCTCGCATGGACCCTAAGCCCGTCCAGATAGCCTGCCGCCAGCGCCCCTGCCAGAGCGCCCTCCGCCAGCGAATCCGGGTCTGGCAGGAGCGGCATGGTCGTCGCCGAGCTGACCGCTAACACCGGCTCCGCGCCCACCGCCGCCGTCAGGGGCTCGAAGATGTCCCCTCCGGCCAGAGCAGCTCCGTCCCCATCACCGATCACCAGGATCGAGCTTCTCGGCACCCCGAAAGCGCCTTCGTTCCGCAACTCCTCCCGAAGCAGCAGTTCCCCCCGGCCGTCTGCATAGGCCATGATCCCCGTGCCCAGCGCCGCCGCCAGCAGCAGGCCCAGAAAGGGAGTCAGAAGCGCGCCCGCGCGATCGCCCACGCTCCGAACACCCAGCCACAGCATCTGCGGCAACGCCAGCGATCGACCACGGCTTTCCCGAGGCGATTTCCACGAAGTCCCCATTCGGTCCCCGGTTGACCCGGTGAACTCTGCCCGGTTCCGGCGACGTTCGCTCAGGGGGTGGCTTTGCCCACCCTCGACGTCCGCGGAGGCGTCCTTCGCCGATTCGGGTTCGACGCGTTCCGGGCCGTTACTGTTCTCCTCAACCATCGGGCCAGTCTACCGGCTCCCCATATCCCCACTGCGACTTTCCCGCGCCCATTCGCGACTACTGATCGGAAACATGGAAGCTCGTATGGATTCTGCCCCCCCCGGCCCCAACACCTTCCAAAGGGTGAGCCACCCAACATCCGCCGACCTGCCATCGCCATGTAAAATTTGCGGTCGCGCCGGCGCTGACCGGACGCCGCGCCAATTTGGGAGACGACATTGGATAACCATCAGGAGATAGCGGACGCGGTCAGTACTATCCTGACCGCCATTGGCGAAGACCCGACCCGAGAGGGGTTGCGGGACACCCCCGCCCGCGTCGCCCGCATGTACGCGGAAGTCTTCTCCGGTCTCGACGAAGACCCCACCGATGTCCTCTCCACCACCTTCAACCAGCCCCACGACGAGATGATCGTCGTCCGCGACATACCTTTTTACTCGATGTGCGAGCATCACCTCATGCCCTTCACCGGTCGCGCCGACGTCGCTTACATCCCGCGCGATTGCGTCGTCGGACTGAGCAAGCTCGCGCGGCTGGTCGACATCTTGTCGCGCCGGCCCCAGATTCAGGAACGGCTCACGTGTGAGATCGCCGATAACATCGAGCGGGTTCTGGAACCCCGTGGGGTGGCCGTGCGGATTCAGGCCGAGCACCTTTGCATGACCATGCGCGGCATAAAGAAACCCGGTTCCGTAATGATGACCACCGTCACCCGCGGGGCCTTCCGCGAGAACCCCGCCACCCGGGCCGAATTCTTCTCCCTGATCGCCAACGGCCGCTAGCCAGCCGGCCGGGCAGAGATAACTACAGGCCAAACCTTCCCGGAACCGTCCCTATCTCCGCGCGATAACCGCCGCCTCGGTACGTCCTACCTTGGAACTAGCACCTTCCGCAGCACCTCAAAATGCTCCAGCGCGATCCCCGTGCCCAGTGCGACACACAGCATCGGTTGATCCGCGATGTGGCACGGGATGCCGGTCTCTTCCGTCAGCAAAATGTCCAGGTTCCGCAGCAAGCTCCCACCCCCCGTCATTACCATCCCCTTGTCAATGATGTCGGCCGCCAGTTCGGGCGGCGTTTTTTCCAACACCGACTTCACACCCCGGATTATCGAATAGATCGGATCGTGGATCGCTTTCGTCACCTCGTCCGATGTCACCGTCACCGTGCGCGGTAGGCCCGCCACCTGATCTCGCCCGCGCACTTCCATCGGAATCGCCTCATCCATCTGCGTAGCGCTGCCAATCGAGATTTTGATCTCCTCCGCCGTCGGGTCCCCTATCAGCAGGTTGTACTTACGGCGGATGTAAGTCGAGATCGCGCTGTCGATTTTGTTGCCGGCTATGCGTATCGAATTCGACACCACGATGTCATTCAGCGATATGATCGCGATTTCGGTCGTCCCCCCGCCTACGTTGATGATCAAATTTCCCGACGGCGCCGAGATCGGCACCCTTGCCCCGATCGCCGCCGCCAGCGGTTCCGCTATGAGCGACGCCGCTTTGCATCCCGCCGCCACCGCCGCGTCGGTCACCGCCCTTCGCTCCACCCCCGTCACCCCTGTTGGCACCGCGATCATCATCTCCGGCTGAAATAGTCGGAATCGTCCGCACACCCGCTCGATGAAATAGCGAAGCATCGCCTCCGTGACCACGTAATCCGCGATCACCCCTTCCCTCATCGGCCGCATGATCCGGATGCTCCCCGGCG
>CAUYYU010000032.1:0-12559 GCA_963577415.1 Chloroflexota bacterium | reverse complement strand
CTTCCGCACCAGCGAATGGACCGGTAATGACGGACAGACCCGGATGAGCCTGGAAGTCGATGCCAACAACCTGCAGCTCCTGGCGAGATCCCGAGAAGACGGCCCAGGCGGAGGCGGCGGAGGAGGTGGAGGAGGCGGCGGAGGTGGAGGCGGCGGCGGAGGTGGAGGAGGCGGCGGAGGTGGAGGCGGCGGAGGTGACGATGGTCCACCGCCGGAGCCGGCGGGCGGCGGCGGCGAGAGCGTCGATCCCGATGACCTGCCTTTCTAAATATCTGAAGTTCAGGAGGAACTGATCACGATGACTGAAGATAGAGAATCTCGGGACCGACCGCCGGGCTATTCCGGCAGTGGCGATTCAGGACCGGATTCGGGCCGGCGGCCCGACGACCGGGGGCAGCGTCCCGACGACCGGGGACAACGCCGTGGCGGCTTCAGGCGCCGGCGGCCAATGCCGGTCAGCCCGTTTCGCGATAACCGGGTCGACGGAGTTGAGATCGATCTGACGATTGATTACAAGAACGTTGAATTGCTGCGAAGGTGCCTGAACCAGGCGGCCAAGATTCTGCCCCGACGTATGACCACGCTCAACGCCAAACGGCAACGACGATTGGCCAAGGAATTGAAGCGAGCACGCTATCTGGCCCTAATCCCCTATGTGAACAAGGGGAACCGCTAGCCTTCGGGCGGCCACGGGCAGCGGGGTGGCGACCGGCTCATGAGCAGGTTCCACAGCAAGAGCAAGCGGCGACGGGAGCGCAAGGCCGAGATCAAGGCCGCGAGGCGCCTGCAGGAACCGAAGATCGACATCCAGTGGCAGCAGGTCCCGGGCGACCTGCTGCGGTGGGGAGAGCTGATAGCCGCGCACCGGTCTGCGCTGGTCAGAAAAATCACGGTCAGCGCTGGATTCGTGATCTCGGCGTCCGTAATCGGCCTCCTGCTGGCGCCCCTGATGATCGAATTCATATTTACCGGGCGTTCGGCGGCGGCCCGGGTAAATGGGGAGGAAATCTCCCTCAACGAGTTCGCCCGCGCAAGCGACTTCGCCCGATATCGGGCGACACGCGATCTCAACGACCTGGCGGCGTATCGCGACGCGCTTGCTTCGGAAGACGAGGGGACTCTGCTCGCGGTTCAACAGGCGATCGAAGCGCGACGAATAGATCTGTTGACGGTGGACTTTCAGACCGTGGACGATTTGATAACGGGCCGTTTGTTGCAGGAAAAGGCCCTGGCCGATGGCTACAAAATCCCGGCCGCGGACCTGGACGCCGAACGTGAAGCGATTTTGAGCTCATGGGGCTCGTTCCCGGCCGGAAACACATCGCCGCCAGACGGGGCGGACGATCGCCCGCTTCCCGTCCGGGTGGACGAGATGCTTGCCAACCTAGGATTGGATAGAGACACGTTCGAGGACATTATGATCGGCGCGGTTTTGAACTGGCACTATGTCGCGCTGGCGAAGGAGGGGGTTCCGGACCGGCTGCCGCAAGCGCATCTGCGGCACATCATCGCGCCCAGCCAGGAGGCCGGCGACGCGGTGGTGGCGCGCTACCGGGCCGGGGAGAACTGGGAGGAGCTGGCGCGGGAACTGTCAACGCCCGCCCGCGATCTGGTGGACGGCGGCGATCTGGGCTTCGTGCCCATCGATCTGTTCGATCCCCGGTACTCAGAAGCGGCCAAGGATCTGGATAAGGGCCAGGTAAGCGAGCCCCAGGCGGTGGGCGCCGAGTTCTACGTCATCCTGTTGATCGAATGGGACGATGACCAGGTGCTGACCTCCGAGCAACGCGGTCGGCTGGAAACCAACGCCGAGAGTGAGTTTCGGACACAGCTATTCGAGGCCGCGGAGGTCAATTATCTGCTCACCGCGGACGGCCTTGAATGGGCCGGGCGGCACGGCCTGCGCAACGTCGGCGAGCTGGACCCCGCGGCCGAGGCGAGTCCCTTTTAGGGGTAATCACCTAGAGCCATTCGATCTCGTGCTCGCCGATCGCCAGCAGATCGCCGGCGGCACCGCCGGCCTCGGTCATCAGGCGATCCACCCCCATGCTGCGCAATCGTTTTCGGAACCAGTCAACGGCGTCCGGCACCTCGAAATCAATCCGCTCGGCCAGCCGCTCGGCCTCATCGCCCCGCAACACGAATTCGGCGTCGCCCCGTTTCCGCACGAGCAGGGGGGAGGTAGTCAGTCCAGGCCGTAGGATCACGCCATCGGAAGCGGGCTGGGTATCGGGAATCGGCGCGGCCGCGACCCCGGCGAAAATTTTCTGGATCAGCTCATCGAGACCCTCGCCGGTCACCGCTGAAATGGCCAGGCAATCGATCTCGCGGGACTGAATTTCGTCACGGAAAGCCGGCCAATTCGCTCGCGACTCGGTGACGTCGATCTTGTTACCCGCAACCAGGATCGGCCGGTCTTCCAGGCCGTGGCCGTACTGCTCGAGTTCGCCGTGGATCTGCTCGTAGAGGTCAAGCGGTTCGCCGGACTCGCCGGAGAGATCGACGACATGCACCAGGAAACGAGTCCGCTCGATGTGTCGCAGGAATTGATCCCCGAGGCCAACCCCGGCGTGGGCCCCTTCGATGAGACCGGGCAGGTCGGCCATGACCACGCTGCTGTCACCCAAGGCCACGACGCCCAGAATCGGGCTCAGGGTCGTGAAGGGGTAGTCGGCGATCTTGGGGTGCGCAGCGGACATGCGGGCGAGGAGCGAAGACTTGCCGGCGTTTGGAGCGCCGACCAACCCAACGTCGGCGACAAGTTTCAGTTCCAGCCGCAGCCAGAGCGATTCGCCGGGCTCGCCCTTCAGCGCCATGCGCGGCGTCTGGTGGGTCGAGCTTTTGAAATGGGTGTTGCCGAGCCCCCCTTCACCACCGTCGGCCACGACAAATCGATCGCCGTGCGCGACCAGGTCGCATAGGAAATCGCCGGTGTCCTCACGCGAAACGACAGTTCCCTCTGGGACCGCGACGATGAAATCATCGCCGCTGCGGCCGTAGCGGTTGTTGCGGTCGCCGCCGGAACCGTCCGCGGCCCGAAAACGCTGGTTGAAGTGAAAGCGAATCAGGGAAGAGTCGTTGTGGGTGGCCTCCAAGATGACGTGGCCTCCCCGGCCGCCATCGCCGCCGTCCGGGCCACCCTGAGGCACGTGGGCCTCGTGACGCAGATGCCGCGAGCCATCGCCGCCGCGTCCGGCGGCGACGAATACCCGGGCGGTGTCGTAAAAGCGCTGCATGAGAAGCTATTTTATGGGTTCGAGGGTTGGCCAGGAGAGGAGGGCGAAGGCAAACTGTTCGGGCGGACGTTGACCGGCGGCTGCCGGCTTGAGTATTGAGGGGCAAGTTGCGCGTAATCGTCGTGGCTGCTCACCCTCATGAGGCGGAACTTTATTGTGGGGGTACGCTGGCCCGCTCCCTCACAAACGGAGACACCATATCCATCGCCTACGTCGCCAATGGCAATCTGAGCGATCCTGAGGTCGATCCCGAGGCACTGGGCGAGATTCGTCGCACCGAAGCGGAAAAGGCGGCGGCGCTGTTAAGCGCTCGGTTGCACTGGCTGGGGCAGTCCGATCATTTTGTCACGGCGGACGCGGTGACGGTCATGCAATTGGTCGCGATCTACAGGGAGTTTCAGCCCGACCTGGTGATAACCCATCCGCCGGGATCGTTGACATCAGATCACGACGCGGTGGTGCAGGCGGCCATCCGGGCGGCGCACGACGCGGCGGTGGCGGCGGTGGAGCCTTCCCTGCCGGCGCTGGCGAACCCGCCGGTGATTTACGCGATGGACGGCCCGCCCGGTCAGACAACGGAACCTACCGAATTTGTTGACATCAGCGAGCAGGCCGATATCAAACGTAGGGCGCTGGAGTGCTACGAGTCTCTGCCGGCCGCGCAAATCAAAGGCGCCGGCAATCTTACGGAGACCATGAGAACGGTCGCTCGCTATCGCGGGCTGCAGGCCGGAGTGGACCTTGCGGAGGGCTTCTGGCCGATAAAAAGCGGCCGGGGAATGGGCGCCAGGCGGTGGCTCCCCTAGCGGTTGATTCGGCGGCGGTGTTGTTCGAGCAGGTCGCGGCCTGCGAAAGATGCCCGCGAATGGCCGGCCGGCGCCGAGTCTTGAGCCAGCTCAACGGCAATCCGAAGGCAAGCGTTCTATTCGTCGGCGAGGCGCCCGGGCGGCGAGGTGCGGAGAGACACGGAATACCGTTTCACGGAGATGCCGCCGGGCGGAATTTCGAGCGCCTGCTGGCATCTTCTGGTCTGGAGCGGGACGACGTCTTCATAACCAATGCGGTGCTGTGCAATCCCCAGACTCCCGACGGCCACAACGCCAAACCAATAACGGCGGAACTGGCGAATTGCGGAGGCTGGCTGCGGGCGACGCTGGAGTTGGTGGATCCCAATCTTGTCGTGGCGCTTGGGGCCGTGGCTCTGGGCGCGCTTGGACGAATTGAGCGGCATGACTTGCAAGTCAGCCGCGACGCCGGGCGGGTCGTCTCCTGGTGCAGCCGAAATCTGGGCGTCCTGTTTCATCCCGGAGGACGGACGCTGGCGCGACGCCCGCTGGAAACACAGATCGAAGACTGGCGACAGGTGCTATCGGGACGGGAATTGGGATCAACCGTCAGACCAGGCCAAGCATCCGATACGTGACGGCGATACACCTATCTTGAACCGCTTTGACGTGACCGGCCTCGGCGATTTCCATGGCCTCGTCACTGACGATCCCGGCCTGGAGCCACAGGGTTCCCGCTCCCGCGGCCACGGCGGCGCGGGCGATCTCGGGAGCGAACTCCGGCCGCCGAAATACGTTCACTATGTCGATCGGCCCCTCTATCTCCGCCAGGGAGGCTACCGCTGGAGTTCCCCGAAATTCGGTGATGTTTGGATTGACCGGAGTGATGAGATAGCCGCGGTCGTGCAGAAATTCCGCGATGCCATGGCTGGAGCGATCCTCCTGGTCGGAAAGTCCGACCACCGTGACACTAAGGGCATCGTCCAGAATTCTGCGTAATTCCTGGTCATCGGTTATGGGCATGGAGCACGCTTTCGGTCCAAGTAAGGCCGCGGAGATCATAGTGGACGCGACTTGTCGGATGGCAGCGGAGGAACTGCCACAATGGGGCGGACAATCTGACCAAATGTACCCGCAGCCGCACGCGCCGAAGGAGATATTGCTAATGGATCTGGCGAAGCACGTCCGCAGCGTTCCCGATTTTCCGATCGAGGGCATCAATTTCAAGGACATCACGACTCTGCTAAAAAACCCGGAGGCCCTGCGTGCAGCGATCGACGAGTTGGCCGCACCGTACATGGACGCTCCGCCGGACCTGATAGTGGCGGTCGAGGCGCGAGGGTTCGTGTTCGCCACCGCCATGGCATATCTGCTGGGATGTGGATTCGCGCCCGTTAGAAAGCCGGGAAAATTGCCGGCGGCGACAGCCTCGGAGACCTATGAGCTGGAGTACGGCAGCGACGAGGTGCAAATTCACGTGGACGCCATCAGCGAAGGCTCGCGGGTGCTGATAGTGGATGATCTGCTGGCTACCGGAGGGACGGCGGCGGCGACCGCCAGCCTGGTCGAGCAGCTGGGTGGGGAGGTGTACGGGATGGCGTTTCTGATCGAACTGGATTTTCTGAATGGCCGCGCGAAGCTGGGCGACCGTGAGATCATGGCGTTGATCCACTACGACGCTGAGTAGAAACCGGTGGGTCTCGCCCTCAGCGGCCACCCAGGATGCTAAAGGTGGAGACGACCGCCAGGTAGATAACGAGACGATCCTCAAATACGCTGTCGAGGGCGGTGTAGGTCACGGAGTAGACCCATTGTACGCCGGCAACGACGAGTTGCATGGTGTGCAGGCGGCCATTTTCGGCGCCGTGGCGAAACTCGAACAGCTCGGTGTATCCGGCGGGGATCTTCTGTACCTCGCCGGCAAGCAACTCGAACGCGGGCAGGGACTCCTCGAGCAGAGGAATCCCATTCTCCATGGTGACCTCCAAAAAAAATCGAGTGGTTGTGCGTGGAAAATCGTCCGGGACATAGGTGTCCACCGTGATGGTCGGGTAGGCCGTACCCGTGGCATCCGTGTCGGCGACAGGAGCCCTGAACGCCACGGCCAGACCTTCCTCCTCAACCGGATCGACCGTCCAGTCGGAGGGCTAGCTGACAAAAAAGCCGAGCTCCGAGTATAGGTAGTCGGATCCGAGCAACCCCTGGGTATCCGCGGCGGAAAGCACCGGCGGCGGCGGGCGAGGCGTGGGTTCCGGGGTCGGCGTGGGAGCCCTGCTTATTGGATGTTCACAGGCGGACAGAAGGCCATCCAGTAGCAGCGGCGTCCCCACCCAGGCCGGAGATGATCCGGCGACGGCCCACCCTAATAGGCGCCGGCATTGATTCTCTGAATCCAGGTCTCCGCGTTTTCAATCTCGGCCAGTGTGGGCAGACTTTGAGGGGATTCCCAGGCTCGGTTGAGAAGCTCGGTGCCGCCACGTTCCACAACACGATTCACAAACATTTCGCCCAGACGATATTGCTGAAGTTTGAGCTCAAGGCCAAGCAGCCGGGCGATGACGTTGAAGGTCAGCCCCCGCGATTGCTCCCTCTTTCGCATGCGTCGGTCCAGCAGCTGATAGCCGGGGATCAGTTTCGCTCCGGCAGTGCGCATGGCATGGTTGCTATAACCCTCCATCAGGGACATGACTCCCTGAATCTGGGCGACAATTTCGCGTTGCCGGGGCGAGAGCAGCAATCCCAGCAGGGCGCCTTCGCGGAGACCGGCTACCGCTGATTTTCCGTCGGCCGCCGCTGCCTGCCTGCGGACGCGGCCCGGATCTTCGATCATGCTAGCGATCTCCCCTAGGTACTCACGCAGTAGATCAGCCAGATGGTCTCGGAGCCACGGGGTGGACTCAAACTCCAGGGCGTGGGTTATTTCATGCAGCGCGACCCAGCGTCGCATGGCGACCGGGTCCACGCGGGCCTTGCGCGCCACCGCCTCGATGTTCGGCTCCACCAGGTAGGTTTTACCCTCTCCCGCCTCCAGCAGCGGAATATCGTACTGACCAAGCACCCGACGGGAGAGAAAGCCAAGCATGAACCCCATTTGCAGGCTGACGGCGACCCGGGCCGGCAATGAGAGAAGCGCTCCCCCTATGCCGCTGCGTTGCTTCAAGTTGGCGTAGGCCGATTCCACCGGCTCGAGCATCTTGGCAAAATTGCGTATGTTGAGGTCGATCCAGGAGTCACGGTCGATGGGGATGACGCCGGCGCCATCGCGGTCGATTTCCCGACGGAAATAGTTGCTGACGGCGACCCGGCACTCAATCGAAAGGGCATCGTAGTCGATCTCGACCATGCTGGTGATGGGAACGCCGTCGCGACGGCTAATCCGCCCGGCCACACGGCGGGCGAGCTTCCAGTCGACGAGGCTGGCCGGTTGGCGGTTACTCCACCACCCGGACCCGACGCCGACGACCGCGGCGGCTCCGCCCGCGAGCCAGAGCCAGCGTTGCAGGTCGCGGATCATTCGTGGGCGTTCTTGAGCGAAACGGGGAGTTCATCCTGGCGGTCGCGGAACCAGATATGCAGTTTGCCCTGGTCTATCTCCATGGGGTGAGGGAAGTCGTTCCGAAAGAGGCTCACATGGAGAACGCCGTCGCCCTTCATGTGAACGGTCGCCGAATAACCCTCCGCATAGATCATTGTGAGATGTTGGCCTCCATCGCCGTCGGGGATCGCGTCAATTTTCCATTCGCCCTCTATCGGCGGGATAATGTACCAGTCGCCCTGAGGCAGAATGCGCTCGAACTCGGACTCGCCGGGCGCAGTCACGGAAGACGGCGCAATGGTATTTTGCAATGAAACCTCACGCGCACAATCATACGGCTAACAGTAGGAGAGTGATGAGCACCACACCAACCGCCTCACGACAAGCTGAGCTGCAGATAGTTCGCGATCCGCGTATTTACCTGGTGGGTAAGCAGGTCGTGGAAGAGGGGGGGATGGAAGACTTTCTGCGCGACCACGGCATGGAGTGGAACCCCGATACGCAGGTGCCGGCGCAGCTTCTTTCGGAGGCTGCCGGGCGGGTCTGCTACATGTCGTTTGGCAAGGGTCGGGGCAGCAACCAGGAGTATCTGGGCAACATCCTTTCGTCCGGCCACGGCAGTGTTCTGGAACACGCGATCTGGAACTTCATCATCACCGGTGTGTCCCGCACATTCACGCACGAGTTGGTACGACACCGGGCGGGCTTCGGCTACAGCCAGCTGAGCCAGCGCTACGTGAACGAGTCAAAGGCCGAATTCATCGAGCCCGATTGCATCGCCAACGACCCGGAGTCTCACGCCGTCTGGATGGAGTCCATCGGGCAGGCGCAGCAGGCGTACCGGGTGCTGGCCAAGCGATTACGTAAACAGTTTGCTCACGTTGAGAGCAAGACTCTACGCCGAAAGTTGGCCCGACAAGCGGCGCGGAGTGTGCTGCCCAACGCGACGGAGACCAAGATATTTGTCACCGCCAACGCCCGGGCGCTGCGGCATTTCATCGAACTTCGCGCCAGCGAGCATGCCGAGGTGGAAATCCGAAAGGTCGCAACGGCGATCTTGGAGATATTGCAGGCGGACGCACCAAATATGTTTGGCGACTACCGGCTGGAGACGCTGGACGACGGCACCCAGGTCGTCCGCACCGACCACCCGAAGGTCTAGCAGCCGCCCGACGCGGTAACGAGCATGCGGGTGGCGGTGGCGTTTCTCCCGGAGGAAATGGATTACGGCGCTGAAGATGCCGCCATAGTGGTGGATGCGGTCCGGTCGGGAGCCACATTAGCGGTGATCGCGGCGAATGGCAATCCGCCTATCTACCTGGCCGCCAGCGCCCGCGAGGCCCTGGAGTATCGCGACCGCGAGCGCCCGCACGCCTGGGCGGGTGGAGAATTGGACGGCCTGCCTCTACCCGGATTCGAGTTCGGCAACTCACCACGCGAGGTCTCCGAGATGGAGTTCGATGGCCGGGAGATCGTGTTTGGCACGGTAAACGGGCCACGGGCGGCGCGGATGGCGGCGGCGGCGAAACACGTCTCGATGGCGAGTTTCCTGAATCTGACGGCAGCCGCCGAAAGGGCGGCCGCGACCGATCCGGAAACGGTAAAAGTCGTCTGTGCCGGAAGCCACCGGCGGTTCGCGCTGGACGATGCCGTTTGCGCCGGCTTAATCGCAGGGCGGCTCCTGGAGATGGGTTGTGAGGCGGAGGACTCGGCACTGGCCGCCATCGCCCTGGCGCAAGCGTACGAAGACCTGCCGGCGATGCTGCGAATCTCGGACAGCGGCCAGCGGCTGATGGCTATCGGCCTGGAGGCGGACCTGGATTTCTGCGCGCAGGTGGACCGCAGCGATCGGGTGCCGACACTGGCCATCAACGGGATCAGCGAGGACGAGCGCCTGTTGCCGGTCTAGGCGGCCAGCGGCCACCGGCCGCTCACTCCTCGTACACCACCCCGGCGTCCTCACAGATGCAACGCACCACCTGGCGGGCAATTCGCACGTTGTAATTCGTGCCGCGATCTTCAGGGTAAATCTGTGACGTATTGCACACGTAAAAACCAGGCACCTCGCTGCGGAACGGCGGAATGCGCCGCTGATACCCGACCGTGATCACCGGCTGAGCCACGGCGTCGCGAGAGACCCACCGCTCGACCACGGCCTCGGGTCGAAATCCGGGCAAGACCCGGGCGATGTGCGGCGAGTACTCATCAAAAAGCTCGTCGTCGGTGAGCTGGAACAGGCGATCGTCGGGACGGACGTAATTGCTGACGTAAAGCAGGTGAGCGCCGCCGTAGCGTTCCGGCGGGATGAAATTCGTGTGCTCGATCAGCCCGGCAAAGGGCGGTTCAGCGTCGCCGATGTTAGTCCAGTAGCGATCCCCTGACGGGCGGTCAAGCCTCATCAACATCACCAGGGCGGCGCGATAATCGATGGCGCCGTAACCGTCGCTGAGCCGACCCGGGCCGAGCAGCCGTCGCAGGATAGGCAGGCCGACGGTGCCGATGACGTGATCGTAATCGCGTTCCTCGCCGGCAACCCGGATCCCGGTCGCACGACCTTCGCGCTGCACGATCGCCTCCACCGGCATTCCCGGATATATATGCCCGCCCTGTTCAGACACGTGGTCCGCCAGGGCCTGGCTTATCCGGGCGAAGCTTCCCCGAATGTAACCGAGCTCCTCGCGCAGCCCGGACCGGCTGCGAGATTGAAAGCGCACATGCACACGGCCCCAAAACCAGGCCATCGAAATTTCGTTCCATTGTTCCCCAAATTTTGCCCTCAGCAACGGTCGCCAGATAGTCTCGAAGGCCCGTCGTCCGGTGATTCCGGGAAGGTAGTCCGAGGCGCGGATGTCCTCGAAGCGAGCGTATTTCTTGATCCGCTGCAGGTACATGGTCGAGAACGCCATCCGCAGGCGATCGAGGAGCGGTAAAGGTTTGAATCTGAGCAGATCTATGGGAGTGGTGAAGTTGAACAGGTGACCGTCGGAATAGAACCCCATCGGCGGCGAGCGCCATTCCAGGAGATCGCCGATGCCCAGTTGTCCCAGTAGGCCGATGATCTCTGAGTCACCCTTGAAAAGGTGATGGTAGTAGCGCTCAACCGGTTCGCCGTTTATGTCGATGACCCCCAGCTCACCGCCGATGGTGGGCGCCGCCTCATAGATATCGACGGCAAAGCCGCGGCGTGATAGCTCGAAGCCGGCGGTAATCCCGGTGATACCCGCCCCGATTATCGCGACGTTGGGATCGGATCGGTCGCTCATGATCGGATCAGGTTACCCCGGCTCAGGACGATCGACCCGATCAATATCCTGAGCGTCGCCGGCGCGCCAGCGGAGGCCGGTGCGAATGAGCAAGATCCCACCGACGACACTCGGCGGGACAATGATGAGCAGGTGAGCGGCGACAGCGAAAGTGACGGCAGTCTCGGCGGAGAGCGCGAAGCCAAGCAGCGTCGCTCTGGCGAAGTATTCGAACGGGCCCGGGTTGGCCGGTCCGGCCGGAATAACTCCTGCCAGATTGGAGAGCGACGACACCAGGATCGCCAGCCAGAACCCACCGGCGGTGATGCCCAGAGCCCGAAGCATCAGGTAGTAGACCGACGCCTCGATGGTCCAGGACAACACCGAAAGGAGAAATATCCGCGTCAGAGCGACGGCCGAGGCGACGTTGGCGAATCCGGCAAGGAAGCCATCGGCCCCCTCAACCAGCCGGTGAGGCAGGCGGTCGATGACTGGCAGGAACAGGCGGGAGAGCCGCGCCGGCAGGGTGACGGAGCTGGCGGCAACCAGATAGACCGCGACGAGCGCGAGCGCGGCGCCGAGCCCAACCATCCCCAGCGGGCCGACCCAGGGATTCTGCCAACCGGACGCCATCGCGGCGGCGCCGAGCATCAGCAGCAGCGTGAGGACATCGAAGAGGCGTTCGGCGACGATGGTGCCGAGGGCGCCCGATCGAGGAATGCGAGTATCGCGGTGGAGGACGACCACCCGGGCAATCTCGCCGAGTCGCGCGGGCAGGGCGTTGTTGGCTAGGTAACCGATGGTGAGGGCCGAGAACGACTGCATCACCGTGGTTCGTCCCAACGGCGCCAGCAAGATTCGCCAGCGCAACGCCCGAACCCAGATTCCGATCATCAGCACGACGGCGGCCGGGAAAACGAAGGTTAGGTCGGAGTCGGCGATCCGCGAGGCGGCCATTCCAAGATCGACGTTGCGAAGCGCCAGCCAGAGAAATACGGCACTTAATGGCAGACCGATGGACGCCCTGAGCAGCGTTCGGCGGTTCAATTCTTAGCGACTGGGAGGCGCCGAAGGGAGCAAGGTGAACCTCCCCAGCGGCCCGGTCTGCAAGAGATCCTTGTGGACGTAAAGGACGTAATTTGACGAGCCCAGGTCCTCGGGCGGTTCCCTGAAGAAGTAGAAACGATAGAGTTTTGACAGGTTCTCCTCATCGAAGACGCTGCCTAGAGAACCCCAATCCCAATCCTTATAAACCTGCTCGGGAAACCACTCGCGGAGTTTCATTTCGATGCCGACATAATCGACGAAGAGATAGCCCAGCTCGCGAGCGCTTGCGTCGCCGGCAAGAACGATCTTCTGGGTAGGCAGCTCGGTCATGTTCGGGGCGTAGTAGACGGCGGTGTAATCGCGCAGATACCACGCATAGGGCCAGTGGGTTTCTGCATGCAGAAAGATCGGGATTCCCGATTCCTCGCCGGTGCGGCGGCCGGCCTCCTCGATTATCTCCAGGGTCTCCAGAACGTCCCGGGAAGTCTGGGTGTAGATGACGAAATCGTTGGGTACATCGCGGTAAACGAAAGTCACCCGCAGGGAATTTCCGGCGGTCCAGCCGAGCAGGACGATGGTGATGAGAGCCACCGCGACCCGTCCTACGACGGACCTGATTTGTTCAAACCTCTCCCCAACGTACCACGAGGCCAGGAGCGTAAGCGGCAGGGCCGGATGGAGCGAGAGCCAGGCGGCCTTCTCGCCGGCGATCGA
>CAUYYU010000031.1:0-12631 GCA_963577415.1 Chloroflexota bacterium | reverse complement strand
GCATGGCGGTCGAGAAGCCAAAAGTCCGCCGCATCGAGATCACCGGCAGCCTGGGCCGTGGGGTTTATCCCAAAGACGTGATTCTGAGCATCATCGGGCTGCTCGGGGTCCACGGCGGGATCGGCTACGCCTACGAATACGGCGGAGAAGTGATCGACGAAATGTCGATGGAGGGACGCCTCACGGTTTGCAACATGTCCATCGAGGCCGGCGCCCGAATCGGTTACATAAATCCCGATCAGTCGACCTACGATTTCGTACGAGGCCGCCCCTACGCGCCCGCCGGCGATGCCTTCGGTCGGGCGGTCGATTGGTGGAGTGGGCAGGCCAGCGATTCCGACGCGGACTACGATGACGTGGTCACGATGGATGGTGCGGCCATCGAACCGATGGTCACCTGGGGGATCAACCCGGGCCATGTCGTGGGGGTCAATCAGAACGTCCCCGACCCGGCCTCGCTCGACGGGGCCGCCGGCGAAGCGGTGGCCGAGGCGCTGGAGTTCATGCAACTGGAACCCGGCGCGGCCATAGCCGGGCGGCCGATAGACGTGGCGTTCATAGGCTCGTGCACCAACGGTCGGATATCCGATCTGCAGGAGGCGGCGGCCATCGTCAGGGGCCGTAAGGTGGCCGCCGGGGTCAAGGCGCTGGCGGTTCCCGGCTCCCAGCTGGTTCGTGATCGGGCCGAAGAGTTGGGCCTCGACCAGATCTTTCTGGACGCCGGTTTCGAGTGGCGTGGTTCCGGCTGTTCCATGTGCCTGGCCATGAACTCAGACAAGCTCGTCGGCGACCAACTGTCCGCCTCGTCCAGCAACCGAAATTTCAAGGGCCGCCAGGGCAGCCCGACCGGGCGCACGCTGCTGATGAGCCCGGCGATGGTCGCAGCCGCGGCAGTGGCCGGTGAAGTCACCGATGTCCGCACTCTTCTTTAGATCCGCAGGAGCGTAACCATGACCGATTCCGCCATCACCCGCGTCGCCGGCCGGGGCCTACCCCTGCGCGGCAACGACATCGACACCGACCGAATCATCCCGGCTCGCTATCTCCGCGCCGTCACTTTCGATGGCCTGGGAGAGCACGCCTTCGAGGACGATCGCGAACAGGCCAACGGCGCGCACCCCTTCGACGACCCGCGCTTCGCCGGGGCCGCCATCCTGGTGGTCAATAACAACTTTGGCTCCGGATCGTCGCGTGAACATGCCCCGCAGGCGCTGATGCGGTGGGGCGTTCGCGCTCTGATCGGACAGAGCTTCGGCGAGATCTTCTTCGGCAACAGCCTGACGCTGGGCATCCCTTGTGTCGTCCTGGCTGAGTCCGAGATCGTGCAGTTACAGGATGCGGTCGCGGCTGAGCCGACCGCTGAGATCACGATCGATCTTGAGGAACGCGCCGTGACCCTGGGCGACCTGAGCTTCTCGCTGCAAATTCCAGACCCGGTGCGCGACAGCCTGCTGAGCGGCCGCTGGGACGCGCTGGGTGAACTGCTCGGAGCGCCGGACGAAACCGCCGCGGTGCACGACCGGCTCCCCTACGTGAGCGGCTTCTCCGGGTAGACTGTCGCTTCCGGCTCGCCGCGGCGGGACGCGCTGGCGTTCACCGCGTCGTTCATAGTTGCACTAGTCGCTCGCTCAGGAACACCCCTCCATGTACAACATCGCTGTAATCTCGGGTGACGGCACCGGGCCCGAGGTAATCGTCGAGGCCTTGAAGGTGCTGGACGCCACGGGCGTCCCCTATCAGACCACCGAGTTTGGCTGGGGTGGTGAGCACTACCTCAAAACCGGCGAGACCCTGCCCGACGGCGCGGTGGACGAACTGCGCGAGTTCGACTCCATTTTGCTCGGCGCTATCGGTCATCCCGACGTGGCCCCCGGGATTTTGGAGAAGGGCATCCTGCTGCACGCCCGCTTCCGGCTGGACCAGTACATCAACTTGCGGCCGGTGAAGCTCTACCCCAACGTCGAGACTCCGCTGCGTGACAAGGTCCCCGAGGACATCGATTTCGTCGTGGTCCGCGAGAACACCGAGGGCATGTACGCGGGCATGGGGGGCATACTCTACGAGGGCACCCCGCAGGAGGTATCGACCCAGGTCAACCAGACGACCTACTTCGGCGCGGCCCGGGCGGTCCGCTACGCCTTCGAGCTGACCCGCGAGCGCGACCGCGAGAAGCTGCTGCACCTGGTGTTCAAGACCAACGTCCTGACGTTCGCTGGGGCCACCTGGTGGAGGGCCTTCAACGAGATCGGCGAGGAGTACCCGGACATCAAGCGGGAATACATGCACGTCGACGCCGCCTGCATGTGGTTCGTCAAAAACCCGGAATGGTTCGACGTGCTGGTCACCGACAACCTGTTTGGCGACATCATCACCGACCTGGGGGCGATGATCCAGGGCGGCATGGGCATAGCCGCCGGCGGGAACATAAACCCGGAGGGTGTCTCCATGTTCGAGCCCATCGGCGGCTCGGCGCCTAAGTACACGGGGCAGAATGTCATCAACCCACTAGCGGCCATCAACGCCGTACAGATGCTGCTGGCCCACCTGGACGAGACGGACGCCGCCGACCGGGTCGAGAATGCGGTTATCAAAGCGCTGGAGAGCGGCCGGATCAAATCGATGAGCGCCGGGCGGATGGGTATGTCGACCACGGAAGTCGGAGACTTTGTCGCCGGCCTTGTCTGAGGAGACCCCCAAGGGGGTCGATCGTGGCTGAGTTTCACGTCCTCTACACCCCCGGCGACGGCATCGGGCCGGAGATCGTGACCCAGGGCCGCCGCGTCCTGGAGGCGGTTGGCGAGCGCTTCGGCCACGAATTCACCGCCGAGCACGCCCTCATCGGCGCCGGCGCCGTGGAGAAGTACGGTATTGAAATAACCGATGAAGTCATCGATAGTGCCCGCACCGCCGACGCCATCTTGCTGGGCGCCTGCGGCATCGCCGGCGGCGAGCCGGTCAAGGGCCGCCACCCGGAGCGCGCGGTGCTGACGCTGCGGCAGGAACTCGGGCTCTGGGCCAACCTGCGCCCGATGAAAGTCATCGAACACCTCATCGACGCCTCGCCGGTGAAGCCGGAAGTCCTGCGCGGGGTGGACATGCTGGTGCTGCGGGAGCTCACTGGCGGCATCTATTTCGGTGAGCCTCGCGGCCCCTACGAAGTGGACGGCCAACCGGCCGCCCGGGACACGATGGTGTACTCGGAGCCGGAAGTCAGGCGGGTCGTGACCCGCGCCTTCGAGCTCGCGGCCGGCCGCCATATGCGAGTGACGTCGGTGGACAAGGCCAACGTCCTGGAGAGCTCGGCCCTATGGCGCGACGTCGCCGAAGACGTGGCCGGGGGGTTCCCGGATATCAAGTTCGAGAGCATACTTGTCGATGCTTTCGCTATGAGGCTCGTGCTAACACCCCGGGATTTTGACGTGGTCGTCACCGGCAACCTGTTCGGAGACATAATCAGCGATGAGATGGCGGTACTGGCCGCTTCGCTGGGAGTATTACCTTCGGCCAGCCTGGGCGAAGGCTCGGCCGGTCTCTACGAACCGATTCACGGGGCCGCCCCCGACATCGCCGGCCGCGACATCGCCAATCCGATCGCCACGATCCTCAGCGCCGCCATGATGTTGCGGTATTCGTTTGAACTCGAAGAAGAAGCCCGGACCGTCGAGGCCGCTGTCGACGCCGTCCTGGCCTGCGGGGTACGCACTCCGGACATCCAGGAGGATGAGTTGCCCAGTGTCGGCACGGCCGGCATGGGCGACGCGATTATTGCGGAGATCACCTCCCACTAGCCCTTCCCGCGCGAGCGGACTAGGGCCGATCCCGCGAACGTAATCCCATCCTCCAGAAAGTCAGCCCTCAAATGAGCAAAGTATTTCTCCTTGACACCACCCTGCGCGATGGCGCTCAGGGCGAAGGCGTGTCCTTCTCCGCCTCCGACAAGCTGAAGATCGCCCGCCGCCTTGACGACTTCGGCATCGACTACATCGAGGGCGGCTTCGCCGGGGCCAACCCGAAGGACCAGGAGTTTTTCCGCCAGGCCGGGGCCATGACCTGGGGACACGCCCGGATTACCGCCTTCGGCGCCACTCGCTATAAGAACGTGCGCTGCGAGGACGACGCCGGCATCCAGGCGTTGGTGGCCACGGGGACGCCGGCGATGGCGATCGTGGCCAAATTCTCCAAGGTTCAGGTCACGCGCATCCTCGAAACCGATCTGGACGAGGGGCTGGCGATGATCGGGGACACGGTCGCCTACCTGAAATCGCAGGGCGTCGAGGTGATCGTGGACGCCGAGCATTTCTTCGACGGCTTCAAGGCGAACCGTGAGTTCACCCTGGCCTGCGTCGACGCCGCGGAAAAGGCCGGAGCGGACTGGATCGCCCTCTGCGACACAAATGGTGGCTCGCTGGTGGACGAACTGCACGACATCACCGCCGAGGTGGTGAAGCGCACGAGCTGCGCCGTGGGCATCCACACGCACGACGACGCCGACCTGGCTGCGGCCGGCACCCTGGCCGGGGTCGCGGCCGGGGCCACTCAAGTCCACGGCACGATCAACGGACTGGGCGAACGCTGCGGCAACGCCAACCTCTGCACGGTCGTACCGAACCTGCAACTCAAGCTGGGCTACGAGTGCGTGTCCGACGAGCAACTGGCGCACCTGACCGAGTTGTCGCACTTCGTCTACGAGGCCGCCAATCTGTCGACGCGGACTCAGACGGCCTACGTGGGCCATAGCGCGTTCGCCCACAAGGCCGGCTATCACGCCAGCGCCACGGCCAAATACGGCCAGGCCTACCAGCACGTAGACCCGGCCACCGTGGGCAACCGGCAGCGCATTCTGGTTTCGGAGCTCGCCGGCACCGCAAGCGTGGCCGTTCGCGCGGCCCAGCTGGGCATCGCGCAAACCCGGGAGGGCGCCGCCGCCACCGCTTCCACCCTGAAGCTACTGGAAGCCGAAGGCTTCCAGTTCGAAGGCGCGGAGGCGTCGTTCGAGCTGATCCTGCGCCGCAAGGAAGAGGGCTATGTGGCCCCCTTTGAGCTGGTGGATTTCATGGCGTTCGCCGAAACCCGCGGCGGTCAATCAGCGCTGTCGGAGGCGATGGTCAAGATCCGCATCGGCGACGAGATCATCCACACCGCGGGAGAGGGCAACGGACCGGTCAGCGCGCTCGACCAGGCCTTCCGCAAGGCGCTGCGGCCGTCGTTCCCCAGCGTCGAGGCGGTGCGCCTGATCGACTACAAGGTGCGCATTCTCGACAGCGAGGCCGGAACCGAAGCCGGCACCCGGGTGCTCATCGTGTCGTCTGACGGCGAGTGCGAATGGAGCACTGTGGGCAGCTCGACGAACGTGGTCGAGGCCTCTTGGATCGCTCTGGCCGACGCCTACGAGTTCAGCCTATTGCCGCCCAACGGGATTGGCGACCACGACTGAGCGCCGGGCGGATCCAGGGCGATGGCGCTATCCGCCTGGGCGCTAGTTCCGCAGCGAGAAAAAGCGTCCCGGATTCTCGCGCAACAGGCGGTCGCGATCGGCCGCCCCGCACCCGGCCACCGCCAGCCGCCGCACGAAGTCGGTGAACAGGTAGGCGTACTCACGGCGGTCGGTGTGGGGTTCCCGGTCCACCATGTAACCACACACGTCCTGTGAGAGCAGCAGCCGGTCGCCGAAGCCGGCGTCCAGCACCCGCCGCACCAGTTTCACGAAGAAATCGTCGGTGAAGCGCTTGCTCCCGATCAGGTCGTACTCGATCCAGCCACCCCGCCGCAGGACTTCAAGGTGGAGGTCAAAATCGTCCTCCGCGTGAGCGTGGACCTGCAGGAACCGGCCCGGGTCCATCCCGGTCTCCTCCAGCTCGTCAAGGTACACCAGCGCGTTAGCTCCCACCGGGCAATGGACGGCGATCGGGGCGCTGGTCCGCTCGGAGGCGATGATGGCGGCGCGCAGCACCTTGCGCTCTTGCGGGGTGATGCCGGTGTCGGTGACCGCCAGCTTGATGAAGCCTGCTTTCCAGCCCCCGGCCCAACCCTCGGTGAGGGCGGCCTCCATCCAGTCGGCCAGCTCCTCCTGCTTGGCCCGGTGGGCCCAGTCCGGCTGCCAGTCGTCCTTGTAGAGCCCGGTGGCGACGACCAGGGCCAGCCCGGCGGCAGAGGTCGCCGCGTGCACGGCCTCCGGGTGATAGCCCACATAGGGCGGGGTGCATTCCACCAGCAGCCGGACCCCGGCGGCCGCGGCCCGTTCCAGTCTCGGGACAGTCGCCTCCTCGATCTCGGCAACCGTCGCCTGCCGCCCTCCTCCGTCACGCACTGAAATTAGATCGGTGTGGATGTGTTCGTGCGGCAGCACGTAGCCGGTGGCCGGCGGCTCGATGTCGCCGGCGGTGGTGCGAATTTTCAAGATGCCCAGCCTGGCGTGGTCGGCTCCCTATCCCGCTTCCTTAAGCCGCTCGATAATCGCCTGGAGTTTCGGAGCGGCTTCCGCCGCCGTACTCGCCCAGCAGCTCGCCCACATCCGTCTGGCAAGTCCGATTGAAGATACTGTGCCCCAGGGCCACCACCGTGGTGTTGTTGATTCCGTAAAAGATTCGAGCCTGGACGTTGACGTCCTCGAAGCGCGTATACACAGGCAACCGGTTGCCTGTGGGAGCATCGCGCTTGTCGCGCAAATCCGTGACGATCACGTTACCTTCCACCACCGAATTGCTCACCATGAAGGCTGAGAAGCGCACCTGGTCGTCCTCCAGTGCCTCCACCCGCGCCCTCACCTCCGCGTGCGCCAAAATCTCTTCAATCGGCGTCTGCGTTTTTACCAGGTCGACAAGCAGGTGGAAATAATCCTGGAACCGACCCAATCCCAATCTGGGATCGCAGGTATAACCGAGCTGCACCCAGCCTTCGGGCGCGGTCACGTCCTCCACGCTCAAATCGGCGGAGTCGATCCGGTCGACGAAGCCCAGCATCTCCTCGAAGGGCCGCAAGTCAGGCGAATCGTAATAGTCGTAGATCAATCGCGCCGCGGACGGCGCCACACCGTACTTACCTTTAAAATCACCCTGAACATCAACCCGGTCGGCCTCGGAGCCGTGGTGATCGAACCACATGCCGCAACCCTCTACGTAGGGCAGGTTCACGACGATGTCGTCAGCGGTGACCACCACCTCGCCTTCCTGCATGTCCCGGGGGTGAGCAAACCGGATGTCGGTCACGTCGTGCATGACGGTCAAAAAAACCGTGCAGGCAAGCCCGTCCAGATCGCCGCGGGTAATTACTCGCATTGCTATGTCTCCCACCCCTGATTTCTATTGAGAAATGTTTCCAGCACGCCCCGGCCGGGAGGACCGGGCACCGCCAAGTATAAAGGTGGTGCGTCCCGTACTTTCGCTCTAGCAGCGGAAGTACGTCGCCGACCAATCATGGGAGACTTGGAAGATCCTGCCTCCGGCAATTTCACACTACCAGTGGATGCAAGATGACTGAGGGCGCGCGATCGGGGAATCAGGAGAAACCGCCGGAGGCAGCTATTTCACGTGTGGAGGCAACATCCCCGGTGGCACACGCGAGATTTTCTCGCCCGGTTCGGGCGCTTTCAGCGAATGCCCGATCCCGCTGGGCATCGGCGGCATCGGCCGCGGCTGCCAGTGCAGGGTGCCTTCTTTGGTCATTTTGCGCTGAAGCAGGCGGATGCCTTCGATAAACGCCTCTGGCCGCGGCGGACAACCCGGGATGTGCACGTCCACCGGCACGATGCGATCGACCCCCTGCAAGGTCCCGTAGCTGCGGAATGGCCCGCCGGCGATGGTGCAAATTCCCATCGCGATCACATATTTGGGGTCGGGCATCTGGTCGTAGAGCCGCCGCACGACCGGGGCCATTTTGTTCGTGACGGTACCTGCGACGACCATCACGTCGGATTGCCGCGGAGACGCCCGCAGAATCACTCCGAAACGGTCCAGGTCGTACACCGGCCCCCAGGACGACATGTATTCGATCGCGCAGCATGCCAGCCCGAAGGTCATCGGCCAGATGGAGTTCGTGGCCCCCCAGGTCATCAACTTGTCGAGGGTGGTGGTCAGGATCCCTATGGCGCCGTTCTTCTCCCCCATCTCGATCAGCGGGGGACGCTTGTACTCCGCCTCGGGTGGCATCTCGCTCACCGGCTATTCGCTCCCTGTGGACCCCGACTCGTGGGACGTGGGTTCGTATCGTTCGGCCAAGCCTACCAACAGCGCTGGCCGCAGGCGAACCGGATTCAATAGACTTGCCCCGGAGAATTCATCTATTCGCCGGGCCGGCCTCCATCTTCCCCCGGCGCCAACGCCAACGCCAACGCCAACGCCAACGCAGGTCATCCGGGATAAGCCGGCTAGACGCAAATCCAACCCAGCAACGGAGTCACACAATGGACCAGCAGCGCCTAGACCAGGTCATGGCCGGCCTCCGCACCGTCGAAGACCCGGAACTGCACAAGGACCTGGTCACTCTGAATATGGCCCGTGACATTGAGATCGATGGGGGGAACGTGTCTCTCACGGTCGTTCTCACCACCCCCGCGTGCCCACTGAAGGACGAGATTGACCGACGCGTCCGCGCCGGGCTGGAGCACCTGGATTGGGTGGAGTCGGTTGAAATTAATATGACGGCCGAAGTCCGCCAGGGCGGTGGCAACGGCGACCTCATGGGCATCCCTGGCGTCAAAAACCTGGTGGCTGTAGCCAGCGGTAAAGGCGGCGTGGGAAAGTCGACCACGGCAGTGAATCTGGCCATCGCGCTCTCCTCGCAGGGTGCTGCGGTGGGCATCCTCGATGCCGACGTGTACGGCCCCAACATCCCAATGATGCTCGGCGCGGAGGGCAATCCGACCACCCGGGGCGGCAAGATATCCCCGGTGGAAGCCTACGGTCTGAAAATCATGTCGCTCGGTTTCATGCTCGAGGAAGGAGCGCCCGTCATCTGGCGGGGACCGATGATCGCCGGCGCGTTAAAGCAGCTGCTCAATGACGTAGACTGGGGCGAGCTGGATTACCTCATCATCGACATGCCGCCCGGCACCGGGGACGCGTCCCTCTCGATGGCGCAACTCGTGCCGCTGGCTGGCGCGCTGATTGTCTCCACCCCCCAGGCCGTGGCTCTACAGGACGTGGTGCGCAGCATCTCCATGTGGGAACGGCTGGACGTTCCAGTCCTGGGGCTCGTCGAAAACATGTCATATTTCCTGAACCCGTCGACCGGCGAGCGCATAGAGATCTTTGGGCACGGCGGCGCTCACGAAGCGGCCGACAACCTGGGAATCGAGTTTCTGGGTGAGATCCCACTCGACCAGAGCATATGCGTCGGCGGAGATAGCGGTAAGCCGGTCGCGGCGGATACCTCAAGTCCGCTGGCGGACACCTACGCGGAGATCGCCGGAAAGCTTGCCGCGACGATCAGCGTGAAGAACGAGGAGCGCGTCGAGCCTCTGCCGATGCTGTAGCCGGCCAGTCGGTGTCTGAGCCGCGACCCGGCGGAGCCGTCGGGATTCGTCCAGTAGGCGCTCCGCATATAGTCCTGCCCTCGCGCAAATGACGGATAACCGTCTAACTTCCAGGGGGAGGCACCGGTGGCTACCAGGAAATTCCTGCTCGCCGAAAACGAGATTCCAACCCGCTGGTACAACATCGCGGCCGACCTGCCCAGCCCGCCGCTGCCGCCGCTGCACCCGGGCACCCATCAGCCCATCGGCTCCGACGACCTGGCTCCGCTTTTACCCATGGGGCTCATCCTGCAGGAAGTCAGTCAGGACCGCTGGATCGACATCCCCGAGGAAGTCCTGGACATCTATCGACTATGGCGCCCGTCGCCGCTGCAGCGCGCCCACCGACTGGAAAAGGCCCTGGGCACACCGGCCCACATCTACTACAAGTACGAAGGGGTCAGCCCGGCTGGGAACCACTAACCCAACACGGCCATAGCCCAGGCGTACTACAACAAGGCGGAGGGCGTGAAACGCCTGGCCTCCGAGACCGGCGCCGGTCCACCGTGGCGACAGCCTCCGGCTGCATCTCCTTTGGCTGCTTCTCCCTGGGCTGATCCTTCCCTAGCACGAAAGCCGTATAGACCTCCGGCATCCTGTCGCCGGGAACCAGCAACGGCCGGTACTCCCGATCGGAGGTCGGCGGGGCGTCGATGGGTGGGTCCGCCGGCTCGCGAGCGCCCAGGTCGGCCAACTTACCGGTGAGATCGGCGGGAAGATCGGACCGGATCCGCACGGCGACCGCGCCGGCTGTCCGGGCGATAGTAAAGTCCGGGGCCGGATTACCGTGGCTATCGGCGTGCCAGCCGCCCGCCGGCGTCGTGCGCGAATAGCGTCGCCAGCTCGATCTCGAGCACAGCTTCCAGCGCCCGTCCCGGGCTTCCTTCTGACGGCGGTCCGCTGGTTACGGTGCCGACGACGGTGAGTCAGCGTCGCTCCGCGGGCTGACGAAGAGCTTGATTACTAGGAAGCCAACCACCAGCAGCACGACGAAACCCAACGCCAGGACGTCCAGATAGTCGTCGATGGCGGCCTGGATCGGCTCCCCGAAGATGGTGATGAGCAGCCCCACCAGGAAGAAGCGCCCGGCGCGTCCCACCAGCGAGGCCAGCATGAAGCGGCGGAAGTTGAGACGGAAGGCCCCCGCCCCGATGGCGAATATCTTGTACGGAATCGGCGTGAAGCCGGCGATGGCCACCGCCCAGACATCGCGCTTCTGGTACTGGCGCTCGACGAAAAGAATCTTGTCCTCGGAGAAGAATCGAGTCAGGATCGGCCGCCCGCCCTTCAGGCCGATGTAGTAGCCGAGTACCGCGCCGAGCAGCGAACCGGCGGTGGTGATGGCGGCGAATCCCAGGGCGAAACGCACGTTGGCGATCGCCAGCGGGATCATGAGCGCGTCCGGCGGCAACGGGAAGAAGCTCGATTCGAAGAACGCCAGGATGAACAGCGCCAACCCGCCATAGGGAGACTGAGCCCAAGCTTCCATCCAAGCATAGAGGTCGTGAATCAGATCCACCGATATTCCTCACTGTCGCGCGATCGCCGTTCGTGGCCGAAATTGGCCCCGCCAATCCTAGCCAGTCCCGAACCAGGCCCCAGTTCTTTGGTTTTCCAAACCCGGATTCTGTTGACGGGATTGTTACAAGTTCGGGAGCGGCAGTTATGTATTTGCGACATGTCTATCCGATACTTACTCGCATAAATAGCTACCCCTCCGCTCGCGCTGCCCCCTAGGCGAGCGGATCCCGGCCAACTGGGTCCTGCGGTCTTCGGTCGCAGGACCCAGTTGCTGTCCGTCCCGGCGACACCGGGCCAGGTTACCCGTCGATACATTCCGACCAGGGTGCATCGTTTCATGGCGCCGTCGTAAAACTCCAGGTCTTTGAAAATCCCGCTCCGTCCACTGTGCCGGTCACGGTGGCGGTGTAGGTCGTGCCGGCCGCCAGCGGTGTCCGCGGCACGATCCCCAGCGACTTCCGCCAGGTCGGGCCTTCGGCCAGGATGACGTCCACGGCCGCCCCCCCGGCGCTCACCAGGGTCACCGCTCCCCATTGCACCGACTGGCCGATGAGGAAACTGACGGTCAGGGGCGAACCGACCGGATTCGGCACACCGGGCACCGGGTTGGGCGATTCATAGGCGTCCCAGAGGCGGGGTACATCGGTTTGCCCCGGACCCGGAAAAACGACCGGCAGGTCCAGTCCCGGGTTATAGTTCTGGTCCAATCCCACGTCGATGACCATGATCGCGCGGCCGTTGCCGGAAGAGGTGGCGTAGCCGATGGCGATGGCGCTGGGATGCAGCAGCGGCAGCCGGTGGAACACGGTGGCTATGAAGAGATCCACATTCTCCACCGCATCCGTGTTGAAGGCGACGTCTTCGTCCACCCAGCTATACCGCGGGTAGCCCGCCGCCACCGCCCGGTCGTGGATCGAGGCGCCGGTGAAACCGGGCAGGCCGGGGGTCTCGGTGTGGGCGCCGCCGCCGTTCAGCACGTAGTAGTCGGCGTGGTGCCGGGTGGCCTGCATCAGAGCGGGGTTTATCGGCAGCGCCGGCAGCCCGGCCTGCGCTCGCCAGTAGTTGATGCGGTCGATCACCACGTCGCCGCTGGGGGCGATGGTGGGCGTGGCGGTGGGTTCCGGCGCGGTGGCCTCGGGCCCGGACTCGGGGGCCAGCGCCGCCGGGTCGAAAAACCCGGCCCGCAACGCGAGCTGGCCGCCATTGGCGATTAGGACATCACCCGGTCGCGCGAATTCGGTCTCGACCTTCCAGAGCTGCAACACGGCTCGCTGCAAACGGATGGCCTCCATGTCGCCGTAATCGACGACCGCCGAGGTGGGTAGCCCAAAGAGCCGGATCGGATCGTCGGTCTGGTTGAAAAACGTTTCGATGGCCGGTGATGCGGCCAGCAGCGCCAGCCGGCCGTTCTCGCGCTGCCGAAGGTTCAGTCCGGTCTCGTCGATGGCGGCCTGAGGCGGGACCAGCAGATCTTCGAGCCAGTCGTCGTGGCCGGCGTAGTTCAATTCGTCGAGCACGTTCACGAATTCGACGACCCGGGTGTCGGGGTCCCACTGGAATACCGCCTTCTGCATCACCTGCGTCACGAGCCCATCCCGCAGG
>CAUYYU010000030.1:0-12641 GCA_963577415.1 Chloroflexota bacterium | reverse complement strand
AACCAAATTCTCCCCGGCACCAAACTCGAAGTCTCACCCGAAGAGACCTTCTTCCAATTCGACCAGAAACTCTTCTTCCTAAAGCTGCTGCTATTCATCCTCAGCGCCCCCATCATCGCCATCGTCCTCTACTACATCAGCCTCTCCGCCGGCATGGTGGTCGATCGCCAGCGCAACGAAATCGCGATCCTGAAGTCCCGGGGGGTAGGCACCTGGCAAATTGTCGGCGTCTACATTCTGGAGGGCGTTCTCATCGGCGCCGTCGCCATGATCATCGGTCCAATTCTGGCCACCCACGTCGCCCAGATCATCGGCAAGACCTACACCTTCCTCGTGTTCACCAATCGCGAAGACCTTCCCATAGCTCTGAATGGACAGCATTACCTCTTCGCCGCCGGCGCCGTTGCTCTCTCCATCGGGGCCACCCTCGGCCCTGCCATAAGCGCCGCTCGCCAGTCCATCGTCACTTACAAGCAGGACGTATCCCGGGTAATGCGCCCCCCCGTCTATCAGCGCTTTTTTCTAGATCTCCTGCTGCTCGCCGTCGCCATATACGGATTTATCAGCCTCCGCAGCCGCGACTCTCTCCTCTCCCTGGGTCCCGAAGGCCAGCTATTCTCCGATCCGCTCCTGCTCGTGGCCCCGGTCGTATTCATCTTCGCCGTCGCGCTGGTCTTTCTCCGTTTCTTTCCGTTCATTGTTTCGGGCATCGCCTTTCTCGGCTCTCGCTTTTACGGAGTGGGCATTCATCTCGGACTCCGCCAGATCAGCCGCAGTCCCGGCCAGTTCATCCGCCTCGTGCTACTGCTCATCCTGACCTTCGCCCTCGGAACCTTCAGCGCCTCCATGGCCGCCACCATCGATCGCAACATCAACGACCGTATTTTCTTCCGGGTCGGAGGCGACGCCTATTTCAACGAATCCGGCATCTGGGATGAAGATGGCCAGCTCTGGCTGATATCCCCGGCCGACCGCCATTACGAGCTCCTCACCGAAGACGGGCCCGCCATCGAGCAGATAGCTCGCCTGTGGCAATCCGAAGCCTCCTTCCAAATTCCCGGTCGCGGCAGCTCCGACAAGATAACCGTCTACGGTGTCGATCCCATCCCCTTCGCCAACACCGTCTGGTGGCGCGACGATTTCTCCACCTTCACCCTCAACGCCCTCATGAACTCCCTCGCGCTCGACGAAAGGGCCCTCCTGGCCGATCGCGCCTTCTTCCAGGAGGATCTCCTCCTGCGCATCGGCGACCCGGTCCGCTTCAACATCGCTCAGAACGAAGTGGAATTCTTCATCGCCGGTTGGATCGACACCTTTCCCACCCACTATCCCGACGACGGTCCCTTCGTCATCACTAACATCGACTTCATCCATCGCAACTTCGGCGAAAGCCCCTGGGACATCATCGCCACTCTGAGTCCAGGCCAGACCGCCGGCGAAATCGGCAATCGGCTTCGCGATCTTGATATCAACATCGTCGACGCCACCGACGCCACCGCTGAGATTATTGAAACCCGCACCGACGCCACCCAGACCGGGACCTTCGGCATCCTTTCCATCGGGTTTTTCGTCTCCACCGTGCTCACCCTCCTCGGTTTCCTCACCTACTCCTTCATCTCATTCCGTCGGCGCCTACAGGAGTTCGGCATCCTCCGGGCCATGGGGCTGTCCATGCGCCAGATGATTACCCTGTTCCTCTTCGAGAACGGCTTTCTCATCCTCCTTGGAACCGTGGTCGGCACCCTCCTCGGCATCCTCACCGGCGCCATGTTCATACCATTCCTGCAGCTCAGCGCCGACCAGCTCGCCAACACCCCGGCCTTCATCGTCGAAACCGCCTGGGGCGACATCGCCCGAATCTTCGTGCTTTTCGGTATCGTCCTCGCCGTGGCCTTCCCGTTCTCCGTATGGATGCTGCGCCGTATTAGAATTCACGAAGCCATGAAGTTTGGAGATGAAGCCGGTTGAGTGATCAGACCGCCAACGTCGCCGCCCCCTACATCGTCTGCGACAATCTGGTCAAAATTTTCAAGGTAGCCGACCTCGAAGTTGTGGCCTTGCAGGGTCTTGACCTCACAGTTCGCAAGGGCGAGCTGATGGCCATCATCGGCAACAGCGGCTCCGGCAAGTCAACCCTGTTGAACATCCTGGGCGGCCTCGATCGACCCAGCGCCGGCGGCTGTGTCGTGGGCGGCATCGACCTGGTCAAAGCCCCCGAAAGTGAGCTCGTCTTTTACAAGCGCTACAAAGTCGGCTTCGTCTGGCAGCAGGCCGGCCGCAACCTCATCCCTTACCTCACCGCCTTCGAAAACGTGCAGGCCCCCATGCTCTTCGCCAACGTATCCGCTCGTAATCGCAAAGACTACGCTGAGGAACTCCTCGAAGCCGTCGGTCTCACTAACCGCATGCACCATCACCTCGGCGAACTCTCCGGCGGCCAGCAGCAGCGGGTCGCCATCGCCATCTCCCTCGCCAACCAGCCCGAGCTCATCCTCGCCGACGAGCCCACCGGTGAGGTCGATAACGAAACCGCTTCCCATATTTACGAGATCCTCCGCACCCTCAGCGACGAGCGCGATCTCACCGTCGTCATCGTCTCCCACGACCGCAACATCGCCCGCCGGGTCGATCGCGTCGTCGCCATCCGCGACGGCCGCACCAGCACCGAGACCGTCCGTCGAGTGGGCGCCGAGGATGACGAGCAAACCCACGAAGAATTTGTCATCGTCGATCCCGCCGGACGCCTCCAGATTCCCCGCGAGTATCTCCATCAGCTCGGCATCGAGGGCCGGGCCGTCGTCGATGTCGAAGACGGCAAAGTCACCGTGAAATCAGTCGATCCAGCGCCCAACTCCAAGTCGGACTCTCCGGCGCGTCACGGCCTCTTCGGGCGAAAATCCGGCTGATGGCCACCACCACCGAACCCTCCTCCCCCTCCTACGGCAAGCTCGGCGACGAATTAGTTCGCATCGAAAACACCAGCCGCTACTACTACACCGGCCAGCCCAACGAAGTTCGCGCCGTCGACCGCGTCACCTGGACAGTCCCCCGCGGCCGGTTTGTGGCGTTCCGAGGCCGCTCTGGCTCCGGCAAGACAACTTTGCTGAACCTCATCGGCGGGCTGGATCAGCCAACCGACGGCCGTCTCTTCTTCCAGGGCCGCGACATGACCACCATGGGCGACCGCCAGCTAACCGAGCTGCGCCGGCACGAGATGGGTTTCATCTTCCAGACCTTCTCCCTCCTCCCCGTACTCTCCGCCTTCGAAAACGTCGAGCTCAGCATGCGCATCGCCAGCGTCGGCGTCCGCGCCCGCCGCGACCGGGCGCGGGATCTGCTGGCGATGGTCGGCCTGGAGGAACGCATGAGCCACCGCCCGTTCGAGCTCAGCGGCGGCGAGCAGCAGCGCGTCGCCATCGCCCGCGCCCTCGCCAACCAGCCTTCCCTGCTGATCGCCGACGAGCCCACCGGCGCCCTCGACAGCGTCACCGGACTCGAAATCATGATGCTGTTTCGGCGCATCACCGACGAGGACCACATCTCCATCGTCATGTCCACCCACGACCCGGCCCTCAGCCAGTTCACCGACGACACCATGCTCATGGAGGACGGCCGCCTCAGCCATGCCGAAGGGCCCCTCGACTTTGACCTCCCCGACCTGGTGCAGCATATCGAATTCGACCATGGCCTGCACGGGGACAAAGACGGCGAAACCGCGCAGGCCGGCGAAGCCGGCGCCACCGAATCGGATAGCGAATCCGCGCACACAGGCGGCTCCGCCGCCGAATCCCCTCCCCAGTCCTCCGACGACATGTTCCGCCCGCCGGGGCGCTGATTCGCTCTATCTAGATCCCGAATTATCCTGCCAAACCATCCACCGGGATCGGCCGTCGCCCGAAATCGCGCCGGCCCTACCGCCGCTTGGGCAGCAATTGAGCTATAGCCCCAACCATCGCCGATAGCGGCATCGTCTGCAGCCAGATCCGACCCGGTCCGGTCAACGTAGCCAGAAACAGCCCTTCACCACTCGTCAGAATGTTTTTGATGCCCTTGATGCGCTCCAGGCTGAAATCAACCGAAGGCTCGAAAAGAGCCGTGTGCCCGGGATCGACTTTCAGCGTCTGCCCTTCCTCCAGCGTGTACTCAACCACCTCGCCGCCTATTTCGAAAAGCACCAATCCCGGTCCCGTCAACTTCTGCATTATCAGGCCTTCTCCGCCAAAAAAGGCCGCCCGCATTCGCTTCTGAAAGTGAATCGGAAGCTCCACCGAGTCGGCCGCCGCCAGAAATGCGCCTTTCTGCGCCACGATCTCTTCGCCCTCACCCAGTTCCACCGGCACGATCACTCCCGGCATGCTCGACGTGAACCAGACATTCGCGGCCGCCGTTGTGCAGCGGTACGAGGTCACGAAGATCGATTTGCTCGAGAACATCCGCTTCATCGCCCCGCCCAGGCCGCCGCGGGCGTTCGCGTCCATCTCGATCCCGTCGTCCATCCACGCCATCCCGCCACTTTCCGTGTATACCGACTCCCCTTCCGTGAGGCGCACCTCCGCTTGCGGCATCACCCTCCCTTTGATCTCGTATTCCATCGTCACGCCCTCATCCCGGCGGTCTCCCGCCGTCTTCGCTGGACCACTCTAAGCGCACTGGCGGTAATTGGGCCATTCAGAGCCCCGGCCGCACACTCGATCCCCCGACAAGCCCGTCCCGCTACTTCCGCGCCTCCACCTCCAGCGCCCGCTTCAAATACTCCCCCGTATACGACCCACTCTCCGCAACCTCCTCCGGCGTGCCCTCCGCCACGATCTCACCGCCGGCTTCGCCGCCCTCCGGCCCCAGGTCGATCACCCGATCCACGTTCTTGATCACGTCCAGATTGTGCTCGATCACCACCACCGTATTCCCGCGATCGACCAGTCGTTGCAGAACGTCAATCAGGTGGCGCACATCGTCGAAATGCAGTCCGGTCGTCGGCTCGTCCAGGATATATAGCGTCCTCCCGGTGGCCCGTTTCGCCAGTTCGGAGGCAAGTTTCACCCGCTGAGCCTCCCCGCCCGACAGAGTATTCGCCTGCTGGCCCAGCGTCAGATAGCCCAGACCCACATCGTGCAGGGTCTGTAGCGGTCGCGCTATGCGCGGAATGCTGGCGAAAACCTCCAGGGCGATTTCCACGCTCATCTCCAGCACGTCCGCCACGTTGTAGCCGCGATACCGAATCTCCAACGCCTCCCGGTTGTACCGACGCCCTGCGCAGATTTCGCACGTCACGTACACGTCCGGCAGGAACTGCATTTCGATTCGGGACACTCCTGCCCCCTGGCAGGCCTCGCAGCGGCCGCCCTTCACATTGAAGGAGAAACGGCCCGGCTTGTAGCCCCTGGCCCTCGCCTCCGGCACTGCCGCGAAGAGTTCGCGTATCGGACCGAAAACGCCCGTGTAGGTCGCCGGATTCGACCGGGGCGTCCGGCCGATCGGCGCCTGGTCTATCGCGATCACCTTGTCGATGTGCTCCAGTCCCAGCACCCCGTCGTGCTCACCCGGCAGTTCCCGCGAGCCATGCAGTCGCCGGGCCGCCGCCCGGTGCAGGATGCCCGTGACCAGCGTGCTCTTGCCCGAGCCCGAGACTCCCGTGACCCCCACCAGCGTCCCCAACGGAAATCGCACTCCCATGGATTTCAAATTATTCTCCCGCGCCCCTTCCACCACCAACGCATGTCCGTTGCCGGACCGCCGCTCGTCCGGTGTGGCGATCGTCAGGCTGCGGCTCAGATATCTACCGGTCAGGGAGTCGCTCGCCTCCAGCTCCTCCAGCACGCCCTCGAACACCACCTCCCCACCGTGCGCCCCGGCGCCCGGCCCCATGTCCACGATCCAATCCGCCGCCCGGATCGTCTCCTCGTCATGCTCGACCACTATCAGCGAATTCCCCGAGTCGCGCAGCCCCATCAGCGTGCTCAGCAGCCGGGCGTTGTCGCGCTGGTGCAGGCCGATACTCGGCTCGTCCAGGATGTACATAACCCCCACCAGCGCCGAGCCGATCTGAGTCGCCAGGCGAATGCGCTGGGCCTCACCCCCTGAGAGCGTGGAGGCTCGGCGATCCAGCGTCAGGTAGTCCAGGCCCACATCCACCATGAAGCCCAAACGAGCCCCCAACTCGGTGATAATCGGGCGCGCGATCGCCTCCCGGCTGCCCTCCAGTCGAACCCCAGCCAGCGCCTCCGCCGCGTCCACGATATTCATCCCCGCATAGTCGGCGATGCCGCGCCCGGCGAATCGCACCGCCAGGCTCTCTGCCCGCAAGCCGGACCCGCCACATTCACCGCAGGTGAGACTCGTCATAAACTTCTCGATCTCCTGCCGCACATACGCCGATTCCGTCGCCTGCAGGCGTCGCCGCAGGTACGGGATCAGCCCTTCAAACTCGAATTCCAGCGTTCTTTGATCGCCTCCCGCTTCCTTCAGCCGCACCGCCACCGGCTCGCCGTCCTGCCCGTGCAGCAACATTTCCCGATGCTCGTTTTTCAGCGTCCCAACCGGCTTCTTGAGGCTGAAGCGAAACTTTCGCGAAAGGGCCTGCATCAGCTGCGCCGAAGCCTTGCGGCTGTTGGTCAGTCCCTCCACCGGCGCCAGCGCTCCGTCGGCGATAGACACGCTCGCGTCCGGAATGACCAGGTCCGGGTCGAACTCCATGATCGTCCCCAGCCCGCCGCAGTTTGTACACGCCCCGTGGGGACTGTTGAACGAGAAGGATCGCGGTTCCAGTTCCGGAAAACCCAGGTTGCAATGCGGGCAATAGAGGTGATCCGCCATCAGCAACTCGGGTCCGTCCAGGATCTGGATAAGCACCACCCCACCCCCCAGGCGCAACGCCGTCTCCAGCGAGTCTGCCAGCCTCGTCTGCACGTCACGACGCACAACGACTCGATCCACCACAATCTCAACCTGTGGATCGCTCTCGCCGTCCAGCCGCGGCGTCGGCTGCAAGTCCACAACCTCACCGTCAACCCGGGCGCGCACAAACCCGGCGCGAAGAGCGTCGGCGAAGACCCCGGCTTGCCCGTCCGATCCCACCACGACCGGCGCCAGCAACAGCAGCCGGTCGCCCTCCTGCTGCTGCATTATTCGGTCCACCATCTCCTGAACCGTGTGACTCCGCACCGGCCTCCCGCACCTCGGGCAATGGGGCTCCCCGGCCCTCGCGAACAGCAGCCTCAGATAGTCGTACACCTCGGTGACCGTGCCGACCGTCGAGCGCGGATTCCGCGATACCCCACGCTGGTCGATCGAAATCGCCGGCGACAGGCCCTCGATGTGGTCCGCTTCCGGCTTCTCCAGCTGACCCAGGAATTGGCGTGCGTAGGTCGAAAGCGATTCCACGTAGCGACGCTGGCCTTCCGCGAACAGCGTGTCGAAGGCCAGGCTGGATTTCCCGGAGCCGGATACACCCGTGATCACCACAAAGCGATTGCGCGGAATGTCCACATCGACATTGCGCAGATTGTGCACCCGCGCACCCCGCACGCTTATGTGCGTGGCCTGAGGTGACGGCTTTACCGGTACGGACCGGCATCTGTTGGCTGCTTTTTTTTGCACAACCAATTATATTTCCCGGCGTCTAACCGCCCCTGCCACCCTCAACCTCCCGCCTAACCCGCCGCGCCAGCACCTTCTAGTTCTTAAATCAGCCCCCGCCACTCCTGGTGGGCCCCGGCATGCCGGCTCGGCGGAAGCGGCTCCGCCGGTCGGGGATCTTCCCCGGATCGAGTTCATCTTCGGTCTCTCCTTGCTACCGATGTCAAGCTACAAACCGGCGGCGTTTTCAATCGGCAAGGAGTGTCCATGCATCGGCTGGCGGCATTGCTTACCATTCTGGCCTTAGCGCTACCTGCCGCCGCCATCGCTGCCGCCATCGCCGCCGCTCCATACTGCGCTCAAGGCACCGAGCCCTCCTTCACCTTCGGTTTCGCCCAACTCAAGTCGCTTCTCGGCGACACCATGGGGGATCCCCTCGAGTGCATCCACGCCAATCCCGATAACGGCGACATCCTCCAGCAGACATCCACCGGGTTGTCCTTCTACCGGCTCTCCACCAACACCGCCACCTTTACCGACGGTTGGAGCCACTGGGCCTGGACCGCAGAGGGATTGGTCTACTGGACCGGTTCCGACATCGATCCGCCCGGAACGGTTGTCCCGGCCACGCCCGAGCCCGGCCCCACTGCTACGCGCACCCCAACCGCCACTCCTGTGCCCACGGCCACACCAACGCCGGCCACTTCCCTGCGCGACGACTACTCCTCCGCCGCTATATCGCTATTCAGAGATGCGGCCTTCACCAGCTCCGGCAAGGAGTCCAGGTTGCTACGCTGGGATTCGCCCGTGGTCGTATCGGTCGGCGGCAGCCCGACAAGCGACGACATCACCACCGTCCACGCCAATTTGCAGGACATCACGGCCGCCACCGGCCATCCCATCCGGGTGGCCGAGGAGGGCGAAGCCAGCAACGTGCAGGTCATCTTCGGCCTCCAGCGAGACTTCGGACTCTGGCTGCCCGGAGCTGTCTATACCGACCGTACCGTCGGCCTCGCCCGGCGGTGGTGGAACAATTTCCGCATGACCCAGAGCACCATCGTCGTCGATTTCACCCGAAGTGGCTGGGAGCGCAACAACCTGGTCATCCACGAGATCGCCCACGCCTTCGGTATGCTGCACGCCGACGGCGATTCCGACAGCGTCTACTTCCCGTTTCTCACCGGCAAGTTCGAGCGATTCCGCCCCCTCGATCTCGAGGTCATGAAACTTCTATACGACGACCGGATCACCCCAGGAATGACCCTCGCTGACTTCGACGCCCTCGTCGCCGGCTAACCTCCCTGTCATTAGTTCGCCGGCGTGGCACTGCAGATATAGCGGTTGACGCTGAAGACGTATTCGCCCCGGGAGTCGAGTTCTGCCAGATCGGCGCGCCAGCGCTTGATGTCCACAGAACTCGGGATGACGTGCTCGGCCGCCCAATCAGCAATTACTCCTGCCAGGTAATGCCCGTACCTGCCCCTTACAAAGCGATCGTTGGCGATCATGCTCACGCTCCACCGCCCGAAACAGCGCCGGCAACCGGCGACCCATCCAGCCGGCCGGCCCCTAATCGCAAAACGACTGCAGCACGCGCCGCGAAAGCGCCTCGTCGGAAGCCGAGCACACCATCGTCTCTCAGTCGGTATGCACCGCAACCGCCCGGCCATCCGGTTTGCACACGCGGGCCGACTCCCGGAGAAAGGCGAACAGGTCCGACGTCCATTCCAGCGCATCAACGGACACCGCGACCTCAAAGCAGTCGTCCGGGAACGAGAGCTGCTCGCCATCGCCAGCCGCCATTAACGAACCTGAACCACCATCAGGCGGTGGTGCAAGAACCGCCGCTCTGTTTTTGATCCCCACCGACAGTCGCAACTTCGAATTCCCCCCGGTGGCGAATCGCAGGAAGGCACCATTTCCGCAGCCGACGTCGAGAAGCAATCCCGCTCCCTCGTCGCAGGCAGACAGCACCTCACCGTAGTGCTCCTCCATATCCGTTACCCAGCACTACACCCCGACATATATCTCGAGTAGCCCGCGTCCCCTACCACTCGATCTCAGTAAAGTCCTGCGCCCAGTACAGCGGCCCCTCATAAACGTCCTTCACGTCCTTGATCGCCAGCGCCATTTCGTCCAGTGGTTCGATCCCTGCACCCTGGTGATTGATCAGCAGGCGCTTCGCGCCCGCTTCCACTGCCATGCGGGCCGCGCCCGTGCTGCCCGTCTCCGAGATACGGCTGGGAAGTTTCTCGATCGTCGACTCGCGATGCACGATCTCCTGCACGAACAGGTCCGCGTCGCGAGCCAGCTCCACCACCGACTCGGTCGGCGCCGTATCCCCGCTGAAGGCGATCACTCCCTCTTCGGTCTCGAAGCGAAACCCGTAGCAATTTATGTAAGGCTGCGCGTGCTTGACCTCCAGCGCGTGGCACTCCCAGGTCTTCCCGCTCGCCACCTTGCCTTCGCCGTACTCATGCACATGGACCAACGGCTCCGGCCGGTCGCCTTCGCCCCCGCGGCTGTGATACGCATGCACGCTCATCGGGTGATTCGTCCGCGCGATCACGTCATACCAGAACACTCCCCGCTCCTTGCTCCACAGCCGCTCCGTTATGTCCTCAATCGGCGGCGGACCGTAAACCTGCAGATCCGGCTCGGTCCCGATCGACTGATCGAACCGCGTCATCAGGAAGCACGGGTAGTCGGCGATGTGGTCCGAGTGCAGGTGGGTGAAGAACAGGTGTTCGATCTCCGTCGGCCGCACTCCCATCTGGTACATCTTGTAGGACGTGCCGTGCCCGCAGTCGATCATCAGCCACTCGCCGCCTATCTCCAGCAAAAAGCACGTCCCCCAGCGATCCGGCGTGCGAGAAGGCGTACCCGCTCCCACAACTTTGATTTTCGGCATGTCGCTTTCCCTCCGTCTGCGTAATCCTCAATAACTTGGGCCTTGCAATCTGATATTAGGGAATCGGCGATTTCGGTTCCGGGGCGACAGCGACGGGCGGCAGGCGCGGGCCGGCGAAAGAAACGCCGGCGGCCGTTACCACTCGATTTCGGTGAAGTCCTGAACCCAGAAGACGCGGCCATCGTACGCCGTTTGCAGGTCGGCTATCGCCCGCGCAGCCTTTTCCGGCTTCTCCAACTCCTCTGATTGGTGATTGACCAGCAGCCGCTTGGCTCCCGCTGCGGCCGCGATCTCTCCCGCCTCCATCGGCCCGGTCATGGCCTCCCTCACAGGCGTTGGATGCAGGTCTTCCTCCAGGTCCAATACGTTATGGACCAGCAGATCGGCGTCGCGGGCGAGCTCGACGACTGCTTCGACGGGGGCCGTATCGCCGCTGAACGCGATCACCCCTTCTTCCGTTTCAAAGCGAAAGCCATAGCATCGGAGGTACGGCTGTGCGTGCTTGACCTCCAGCGCATGGCACTCCCACGTCTTCCCGCTAGCCACCTTGCCCTCTCCATACTCTTGTACATGAACCACCGGCACGGGTCTATTGCCTTTGCCGCCACGGAGGTGGAAGGCGTGCACCCTCATGGGGTGATTTGCCTGCGTCACGATGTCGTGACAGAACGCACCGGGCTCATCGCTCCAGAGTCGATCGGTCACAGCCTTGATGGGCTCCGGACCGTGGACCTGCAAGTCCGGCTCGATACCGATGGTCTCGCCGAACCGGCTCATGAGGAAGCAGGGGTAGTCGGCGATGTGATCCGAGTGCAGGTGGGTGAAGAACAGGTGCTCAATTTCCGTCGGCGACACCCCCATCTGATACATCTTATACGTAGTGCCAGGGCCGCAATCGATCATCAACCACTCCCCTCCGATCTCCAGCAGGAAGCACGTGCCCCAGCGATTCGGGCTGCGGGCTGGTGTACCCGCCCCCACGACCTTGAGTCTTGGCATATTTAGTCCCTCCCGGATGCTCTTCTTAAGTAATCTGCGCGTACGGCAGCCCAATACTAGGGAATTGGCAAATTCAAATCAGCCACCACAAATGTTGCCTTCAATGCCCTGTTCTTGGGCCGCGCCGACTTCATCTAACGCCTCTCGACGCCCACCTCCTACTCCCTACCGGGGATGTACAATCACTCGCCGCGATCGTAGCCAATCGGGATGTTCCGTTGTTCGAACTGACCGCTGACAACGCCCTGGGTTACGCCATTGAGCATGGTCTCATCAAAGACGAGCCCGGGATGGAAGTCCGGGAGCTGACAGGCGGCGTTTCGAACGCTGTGATGATGTTGACAGGCCCGTCCGGGTGTCTGGTGCTGAAGCATCCATTCCGGCGCCTGCACGTGGACCAGCACTGGGAGATCGATCGCGTCCGCGTATGGCATGAAGTCGCCGCGATCCGCATTTAGACCGACGCCCTCGGCGACAAAATGGCTCTCAGGATTCTGCACTGAGATCACGACAACTTCCTCGACGGCATGTCCTGCGCTCCCGCGGGCTCCCAGAACTGGAAGGACCAGCTCCTGGCCGGCGACATCACGAGCGTAGCCATGGTCATAGATGTCCTGACTAGCAGTGTCCTGCTGGACGCATTCAATCGTCTGGCAATGGGATCGGTGCCAGGCAATCTCCCACAGATGCTCGATGGGAGGCACGACCCTAAGCTCGAATCGCGGTCAAAGGAACTCAGAGGAAAGATCAGTCGACTTTCTATTCTGGCGCGGCTGATTGGCAATCTCGTCCGCAACCCACCTTTAAGTGCCTCACCGAAAGAGGCAGACGTGCGCGAGGTCCTTGTTCTGATTGAATCCGATTCGGAACCAGACCCCGATGGGCCAGCCCCCGATGTTGGGGTTGAAGAGGCAGCTTCCAGCTAGCGAAAGGCGCGGAATCAGGCGTCAGGCCTGGTGGTACCACTCCCCTTCGCGCCGAAGTTGGGAAGGAGTGATTTCGCTGAATTCGCCCCCGGCGTCGGCTTCGAGCCTGGCGTAGATCTCGGCGCAACGCTCGGGCTCTGAAGCGGCGATGTTGGTACGCAGATCGGGATCAGCGGCGCGGTCGTAGAGGCGCGGCTCAGAGCCGTCGCGCCGGGTGATGTACCACCAAT